>CAYYSS010000065.1:0-10638 GCA_964474325.1 uncultured Nitrospirota bacterium | reverse complement strand
GCCGGGTGGGAATTGCACCCACTGAAAGACCGTGCCTTTGCACGGCGCACTGCAATTGCAGGGTTAACCTCCGAGAATCGAATCCGGATCCTCGGATGCGAGGCGTTTTGCCCGGGCCTTCCGGGCGCGCCGTTTCTTCTGTTTCTTCTTTTTTTCGTGACGTACCGTCTTCGGAGAAGAGATTCCCGCCAGGGCCTCGAGGCGTTCAACAAGGATTCGCCGGGCAATGAAACGATTGACCGATTGGGATCTGTTCTCCCCGTAACGCACCTCCACGGCACTTGCACGGTGGCGGAGATGAACACACGTGGATGTTTTATTGCGGTGCTGGCCCCCGGGACCGGACCCGCGGACGAAATGTTCTTCCATATCCTCTTCCTTGAGACCCAGCCGCTGCATTCGCCGTTCGAGGTCGGCCTCCTTGGCGGGGTTTACGGCGAAACGGCCCACGGAGCAGCCTCCGGTCAGGCCGGCCGGAGTTTGAGAAACCGGCGTTTTCCTACTTTGATAAGGTACTCGCCCGCAGATAGCTTCCGATCCGGCGAATCCCACTTGACATCGTCGACCTTGACGGCCCCTTGCTTGATGAGTCGTATGGCCTCCCCGCTGGACTTGGCGGCCCCCGTATCCCGGAGAGCGCCGGGAAGCCACAGGCCGTCCGGAGGCCACTCTACGGCATGGGTTGCCACGTCCTCGGGCACGCCCTTGTCCTTGAAAACCGCTTCAAATTCTTCTTTCGCCCGTATAGCGGCCTCTTCACCTGCGTAGCGGCTTGCGAGTTCAAGCGCGAGGGCCTCTTTGGCTTTTTTCGGATGAAGGTCTCCCTTACGGAGGGCCCGTTTCATATCGTCAAGCTCCGAAAGGCTCAAACGGCTCAGGAGTTCATAGTACCGGAGCATGAGTTCGTCGCTGACCGACATAACCTTGCCGTATATCTCCTTGGCGGGTTCGTCGATGCCGATATAATTGTTGAGGCTCTTGGACATCTTCTTTTCACCGTCGAGCCCCTCGAGCAGGGGAAGCATGATGACGACCTGGGGTTTCTGTCCGTAGTCCTTCTGGAGTTCCCGCCCCACGATTAAATTGAACCGCTGATCCGTCCCGCCGAGTTCCACGTCGGCCTCAAGGGCGACCGAGTCGTAGCCCTGGACCAGGGGGTAGAGGAATTCGTGGATACTTATGGCCGTTTGGCTCTGAAACCGCTGCTTGAAGTCATCGCGTTCGAGCATACGCGCCACTGTGTACCGGCTCGCCAGACGGATCATTTCCTCTGAACTCATGGGCCGCATCCAGGAGCTGTTAAACGAGATCGTGGTTTTCTCCCGGTCGAGAACCTTATAGATCTGCTGTTCGTAGGTGCGGGCGTTTTCCTCGACCTCCGCCCTGCTCAGGGGCGGGCGCGTCGCGTTCTTTCCCGACGGGTCGCCGATCATTCCGGTGAAATCGCCGATCAGGAAAATAACTTCATGGCCCAGCTCCTGAAACTGCCGCATCTTTTCAAGGAGCACGGTGTGCCCCACGTGGATATCCGGGGCGGTCGGGTCGAAACCCGCCTTCACCCGCAGGGGACGGTTTTCGTCCCGGGACTGTTTCAGCCGGTCCAGGAGATCGTCTTCCTGAATAATCTCAACCGTCCCGCGGGCGATTATCTTCAGTTGATCTTCCGGGTCTTGAAACATCGTTGCCAACCTTTTCGCTTCTTCCTAGACGATGCCCAGTACCTGCTGCATGGTATAGAGCCCCGGCGCCTTACCGGAAACCCACCGGGCCGCGCGCAGAGCGCCCCTGGCGAAGGTGTCCCGGCTCGAGGCCTTATGGGTAATCTCGATTCGTTCCCCAAGCCCGCCGAACAGCACGGTATGCTCCCCGACGATATCCCCCGCCCGGACGGTCTGAACGCCGATCTCCCGGGGACTCCGCGCGCCGATAATACCTTTTCGTTCGTACACACCCACCTCGTCGAGATTGCGTTCAAGGGCCTCCGCCACAACCTGTGCCATCTTGAGGGCCGTGCCCGAGGGGGCGTCTTTCTTCATCCTGTGATGGGCTTCGATTATTTCCACGTCGTAGTCATCGCCGAGTACCCGGGCCACATCGCCGAGAACCTTAAAAAGCAGGTTTACCCCTACGCTCATGTTCGGCGCAAAGACCACCGCGGTGTTTTCCGCCGCCCCACGGACAGCGGCAAGCGCTTCATCGGTAAGCCCCGTGGTTCCGATAACCAGCGCAACCCCCCGTTTTGCGGCTTCAGCGGCCTGACGAAGCGTCGCCTCCGGCGCGGTAAAATCGATCAGTACGTCGGCACCCTCGAGGGCGGTGTTCAGGTCGTCGGTAACGGAAACGCCGAGGGGCCCGAGCCCCAGGGCCGTCCCCGCGTCGGTGCCGACGGCACTGTGGCCGGACCGCTCGAGAAGACTGTGCAGATGAAGATCCTCGGCCTCGACCGCCAAGGAGGCAATCCGGGTCCCCATCCGGCCGGTCCCTCCGGCAACGCTGATGTTAAGCATATATGTTCCTCCCTTACGTGCCTTTCACGGTTAATGCCTGCCCGTCCGGTAAACAGGTATTGTCCGAAACCGCCGACGGGAGTGTCAAGAAGCGCGAGGGAAGCTGACCGGGTTTTCAAGGCGTTTCGTCGCGAGAAGCCGAAAAGGACCGTAACTGGGCGAAGCAAAACGCATCCCCCGAAGCTTGCCGCTGGGGGGAGGAAGCGGATCTGATGAATAGCGATTCCATACAAGGCGCGCCGGTTCCGGGCGCGGAAACGTACTTGACGGTACGCTGAACACCCGGACCGGGTGCAACGCAAAGGCGTCGGGGCTGTCCGATTCCGCAACAGAACCTTTCAGTGGCATAACATTCGGGGCCGGCGCCCGGGAATCTGTTCCGTAACGTCTCCGTCACCCCGGGCTCACGTAATTCCTCTCAAGAGCATTGTAACGAAATCTTTCTCAGGATCTGTTGACTTCCCCCCCATCCTTCGTGGTTATTTGTGTACATTCGTGGCTAATATTTCTTTTGACTCTCCCCAATCCACGGCCATCCGTGGCAATAAAACGTCTTTCTATATTTCCCAAAGCGGCCCGGGGGAGAATCAAGCGGAACGGATCCACCGTCAAGGGACTACGTATTTTCGTCGTCTGTCTGCGGGGACGCCTGCCGGTCTTTTCCCAGACCGAACTTGTCCCAACGGTACCAGAAGGTTTTATAGCTCATACCCAGGAGTTCGGCCGCACTCTTTACCACGTGTCCGGTCTTCTCCATGGCTTGCGTCATGAGGGCTTTTTCCACTTCCTCGAAAACGAGCCCTTCCTCGGGAATCTCGATATCCGCAATCCCCCGGATGCGGGATTTCGTTCCGATATCTTCACGGATGTCGTCGTAGGTTATGGTATCGCCTTCACACATTATCACGGCCCGCTCGATAACCGACTCGAGTTGCCGGATATTACCCGGCCAGGAGTATCTCCGGAGGGCGTCCAGCGCCTCTGGATCGATACCCGCGAGACGTTTGCCGAACGCGTCGTTATATTTGTCGAGAAAAAACGCGGAAAGCGGCGCCACGTCTTCGCGCCGCTCGCGAAGCGGGGGCAGTCGCAGAGTCACGACCCTGAGCCGATAATAGAGGTCCTCCCGAAAACGCTTTTCGTGGATCAGATCCTCCAGGTCCCGGTGGGTGGCCGCAACGGTACGTATATCCACCCGGAACGATTCTTTGCCTCCGATACGGCGCACCTCGCCGTCCTGAAGAACACGGAGGAGTTTGGCCTGGAGTGCGATAGGCATATCGCCGATCTCGTCGAGAAAGAGCGTACCCCCGTCGGTAAGTTCGATGAGGCCCTTTTTCCGGCTCACCGCTCCGGTGAACGCCCCCGGTTCGTAGCCGAAGAGTTCGGATTCCAGGAGGTTCTCGGGAATAGAGGCGCAGTTGATCGCGGTGAAACTCTTCTTCCTGCGGGGACTGTTATAGTGCACGGCCCGGGCGATAAGCTCTTTGCCGGTGCCGCTTTCTCCACAGATGAGGACCGTGGCGTTGGTCGGCGCGGCCTTTTTAAGGGTCTCGAGTACCCGCGACATGGTCGCCGACTCGCCGACGATTCCCTCGATACGGAATTTCCCGTAAAGGGCCTCGTGCAGTTGGGTGTTTTCCTCGAGGAGTTCCCGGCGTTCCAACGCACGGCGTACCTTGACCAGCAGGGCGTCCTTGTCCAGGGGTTTCGTAAGGTAATCGAAGGCACCCTGCTTCATCGCCTCGACGGCGGAAGAGATGGTACCGAACGCCGTCATTATGATCACCGACGGCGGGGGACTCACACCCCGTTCCTGCAGGGCGCTGATCAGGTCAATGCCTGTCATGCCGGGCATTTTCAGGTCCGTGAGGATTAGTGCCGGCCGGAAGGTTTCAGCCTGCTCGAGGGCCCGCTCGGCGGAATCAGCCTCGACGACCTGGTGCCCCTCCGCGGACAGTATCGTCTTGAGAATTCCCCGCTGCAGGGGTTCGTCGTCGACAACGAGGATATCGGCCATTACAAAAACGGTTCAGTCGACTTCGCGACCGGCTGTCCCGGCGCGCAACGGCCCTTCGCCCCTTGTATCGGGGGGGATTATTCCCCGCACTGCCGCAGGCCTTTCTGAGCCCGGGCGTTTTCCGGATCCCACGTGAGTGCGGCCTCGAACTGGGTCTTTGCTCTGGAAGGGAGCCCCATTTTCAGATAGAGGGTTCCCAGGTTGACGAAATAATCCGCGTGAAACGGCTTGAGTTCGATAGCGGTCAACAATGCCTCCTCGGCCTCTTTACCGCGATTCGGGATCTTGCTGAGCGCCAGGGCCAGGTTGCTCCAGTATTTGGCTGTCTCGGGGGCCGTACGGCACGCGTGACGGAGGAAATCGGCGGCACCCCAATAATTGCCTTTCTTGAATTCACGTACCCCGGCCTCGAAGGCCTTGCGTGCCGTTTCTTCGGAATCCGCGGACTTGGACGAATCCGGCTGCGGAGCGGGTCGGGCCTTCTTCAAGGCGGCATCGTAACGCCGGCGGCTCTCCGGATCGTACAACGTAGTGTAGGCAAGGTTTACCGCTTGGAACACCTCGGTGAGACGATACTTCAGTTCCGCACTCCCCGCTTGAAAATGTCGGTCCGGGTGAAAACGGCGGGCCCGATCGTAATACGCCCGTTTTATCGCTCCGAAACCTGCGTCCATGGGCAGATCCAGCAGTTCGTAATAGGACAGGTGCTCGAGGTCCTCGAAGATCCGGTTGATCTCGCCGCCGAGGGCCTGGTCCTCGGCATTCTCCCCTACCATGTCCCGGAGATCCACATCATGATTTTCCGTACGGCACTGGTCCTCCGGGCGCGGCACGATGATTTTGAGGGTCCAGAGGATATAGAGCGCCTTGAGCGCCGCCATCGAAGGAAGCCCCGAAGCGTCCATGATCTCCTGAAGCGTGTTCCGCCCGTCGACGTGGGCCAGCACTTTCCCGTCGGCCTCTTCGAACGGCAGACTCTGGAACAGGTAAAACGGGTCGTTGTTCAGCACGACGACCGTATCCAGGGCGGGGAGTTCGGCGCGCATACGGGTCCAGCGGTCGATTCTCTTTACCCCTTCATAGATGAGGCTCGCCATACTCATCGTGAGTTTCACCACCTCGTCGTCGCCGTTGCCGGCGCCGTCGCGAAAGGAAAACACGCCGTCTTCCCAGTGAAACAGGCTGAGGATGATCTCCCGAACCTGGTGCTTCACCCCCCAGAAGAGTTCCTTGGGGGCGAGGTAGCCCAGTTCCACCAGTATCGCGCCCTGTTTCTTCCCGGATTCCTTGAGAATTTCCACGGAACGGTCGTACTGCTCCACCGTGATCTTCCCCGCTTTCAAAAGCACTTCTCCGAGGCGGTCGTCCGGATGGCCCGATGAAGCGAAAATCGCGTCGCCGTCTTTGAAATAGATTTTCTTCTCCACACCGCCCCGGGACAGGGCGAGAACACCGGTCCTCCGCCGGTGGTTAAGCTCCGCCAGTACGTCGACGAGACAGCGGTCTTTAAGATTGCCTTCCGGCCCGTCCGCAGGGTTCATGGGATCTATTTTACTCCAGGCCGTAACGGCCGGAAAGCTCCGGCACGACGGACCGCGTAAAAAATCGACGGCGCCTCTCGCGGCCACGCCGAAAAGGTCACGGGAGAAGGATCAGCGATAGCGACGTACTTCAAAACGTTCGATCTTCAGATCCGGGTCGGCGGGATCGATCCTTCCCTTGAGCGCCGCAATGCGTATCTGTTCATCGGCGGTATCGATGCCTTCCAGATCCGGGAGCAGGAGGCCGCGCCCCGCCCCCTTGGTCACGATAACACCGAAACGCCGCGGATCGAGTTCCGATCGATCCGTGACAGGCTCGGGCGGGCTCAAGACATCTACGGAGTAGTCGAGGGCATCGAGTTCGTCCGCGCTCACGGGCGGAAATCGCGGGTCGGCCACGGCGGCGGCCACGGCGTTCCGCCGGATTTCTTCGAGGACCGTGTCCCGGGTCGCCTCGATCGTGCCGATACAGCCCCGCAGACGCCCCGCGACCTTCAGTGATACAAACACCCCCGCGCGCCCGGACATCTCCGGGCACCGTTGCTCGGGTTCCCCGGTGTCGGCCCCCGTTACGTGGCGCCGGACGACGGTGCGCGCCCAATCGACCAGGGGGTGCATGGTCAGCGGGTCCGGCTCAGGGCGTAATCCGAGACCGCCAGCAGGGCGGACCGGGAAGCGTCGTCCTCAAGGTCCCCGACAATACCCCGCACGGCATCGATCCGGCCGGCCGCATCTTTCAGGGCGTCGTCGAGACAGCCGTAGCGGCCCAGCAGCCCCACCACCGCCGCCACATCCGCGTCGGTCGCGGCCTCTTGTGCCAGTATCCCGGCCACACGGTTGCGCTCGTCGGGGTCCGCCCGCTGCAGAAGCAGGATAAGCGGCAGGGTTATCTTCCCTTCGCTCAGGTCCTTCCCCAGGGCCTTACCCAACGCCCCGGCCTCGGCCCGGTAGTCCAGGACATCGTCGACGATTTGAAAAGCCGTGCCGAGGGCCAGTCCGAACGCAGCCATGGAATCTTCCGCCGCCCCGTCCCGGCCCGCAAGGACCGGCCCGAGACGACAGGCCGCGGAGATAAGCGCGGCGGTCTTGGCCTGGACGATTTTTACGTAATCTTCAACGGTGATGTCCGTGTCGCCGATCTTGCCCAATTGGAATAATTCCCCTTCGGTCATCCGGGTCGTGGCGTCGGAAAGTATTTCCATCACCCGCTGATTGCCGAGCAATACCGATTCCTTCAGGGCATTGGAATAGAGAAAATCCCCAACCAGGACCGTTACCTGACTCCCCCAGAGGGAATGGGCCGTGGGACGGCCTCTACGCACGGTCGCGCCGTCGACCACGTCGTCATGGAGCAGGGACGCCGTGTGGATGGCCTCGATCACAGCGCCAAGGGTCGCGTCGTCGGCGCCCCGATAACCGTGCGCCCGAGCGCTCAGGACCACGAGGAGAGGTCGGATGCGTTTCCCTCCGCCGCCGACCAGGTGCCGGCCCACCTGAGCTGTGATGGGTGCGGCGGAGGTAACCAGGTCGTTGATCCGCTCCTCAACCCGGGCAAGATCCGCGCCCCAGTGCTGCCAGAGATCGTCGATGACCATTGGGGGAATCATAGGATAGGGTCCCGGGGGGTGTCAAGGCGGAAGCTTTCCAGCGACAAGGAAGAATTATCAAGTTTTTTTAGGTCCTTAGGCCGGAACGCCCCGTCTTCGGTAATAATCGCCGTTACTAATTCGGCCGGGGTGACATCAAAGGCGGGGTTCCGCACCGCAACCCCTTCGGGTGCGATCGAAACTCCGCCGATACTTCTCACCTCGTCGGCACCGCGCTCCTCGATGGGAATCTGAACACCGGTGGGGAGCCTGAGATCAATACTGCTCCTCGGTGCGGCGACATAAAACGGAATGTTGTGCCGTCTGCACAGAACCGCCACCGTGTACGTTCCGATTTTGTTCGCCACGTCACCGTTCCGGGCGGTCCGATCGGTGCCGACCACCGCCAGGTCGATCTCGCCCCTCTGCATGAGATGTCCCGCCGCACCGTCGACGATAAGGGTGACGTCAATGCCGTCCTGCCCCAATTCCCAGGCCGTCAGGCGGGCGCCCTGAAGAACCGGGCGGGTCTCGTCGGCAAAGACGCGAATATGCTTGCCCTGTTTGTGGGCGTACCGGATCACGGCGGTCGCCGTTCCGTACCCTCCCGTAGCCAGAGACCCGGCGTTACAGTGGGTGAGGATGGTGTCGCCGTCACGAACGAACCGGGCGCCGATTTCGCCGATCCGTTCGTTGATCCGTACGTCTTCTTCGAGGATCCGCTGTGACTCCGCCTTGAGTTCGCCCGGGATTTCGTCGCGTCGGAGCGTCCCTGAGACGGCGGAGAAATGTCCCAGCATGCGCTCCACGGCCCATGCGAGATTCACCGCCGTGGGCCGGGTTGCAAGAAGAACGTCCCCGGCGGTCTCCAGGTCCCGTCTGAGCCCCGCGTCGTCTTTCGCCGAGGAATTCATCGCGGCCAGGGCCATACCCATGGCGGCGGCGATACCGATGGCCGGCGCTCCCCGGATCCAGAGGTCCCGTATTCCTGTCGCTACGGTGTCGTAGTGGGTGCACGGGACGTAGCGCACCTCGCCGGGGAGCCGGGTCTGATCCAGCATCCGCACGCAGTCGCCATCCCAGTAAATCGTTTGTACCATCTAACCTCCTTCCGTGTTCAGGCCCGGTTGCACGGGCGACGGGCGATCAGATCCCACTGCTCGTCGGTCAGGTCCTCGGCATATTCCGCCACACCGTACCGGAGGCCGCACACCGTGCAACCCAGAAAAACGGCGCGTCAACCGAGTCGGACCGTAACCTGCCCGCCGCAATCCCGGCAGACGGGGCCGGCACCTTTACCGTCCGAGGCATGTTCGTTACTCGTCACAGCCCTTTACGGTACCACATGAAAACGTCTCCCGCGTAGCCCGGACGACTTGGTATACTCCCCCATGGACCACCGGGGTGCCATCGCAGACGCAGACGATCTTTCAGAAGAGCGTTGGCGGATAGAAACGGACGGGGCCGGCCGCCGGCTCGATCGCTGGCTTGCCGACACAACCGGAATTTCCCGGTCCGCCCTCCAGCGGGAAATCAAAAACGGCGGTATCTCGGTAAACGGAAAACCCGTAAGACCATCGTACGTCCTCTCCGGCGGCGATCGGATACTGCGGCGCCCGCCTCCGCCGCCACCGGGCGACGAACTGCTTCCCGAAGACATCCCCCTCAGGATCGTTTACCGCGACGAAGATCTCGTGGTGGTGGACAAACAGGCGGGCCTCGTGGTCTATCCGGCCGCCGGACACCCCGGGGGCACCCTCATGAACGGGCTCAAGGCACGCTTCCCCGGACTCGACGGAGTAACCGGCGCGCCGCTGAGGCCCGGAGTCGTCCATCGGCTTGACAAGGATACCTCCGGGCTCCTCGTGGTCGCCCTGACGGATCGGGCATACCATGATCTGCAGGGTCAGTTCAGTAAAAGGACCGTCGACAGGCGCTACCTCGCCCTTATCGAAGGCTCGTTCCGGGAAGACGAGGGAAGGATCGAATCCCCCATCGGCCGCTCACCGACGAATCGCAAGAAAATGTCGTCGCGGGCCGTCCAGGGGAAAGCGGCGATAACGTTCTGGCATGTCCTCCGGCGGTTCCGCCACGCCTCACTGGTAGCCTACCGGCTCAAGACGGGCAGGACACACCAGATCCGGGTCCACAGCGCGGAACAGGGGCACCCCCTGCTCGGAGACGGCACCTACGGGGGGCGAACCCGGCTCGGCGCCTTCCGTTTTCTCCGGCAGATGCTCCACGCCGAAACCCTGGGGTTTCGGCATCCCGGCACCGGGGAGATCCTTGCGTTTAACGCCCCGCCTCCCGAAGACTTTGCCCGGACGGTACGGTACCTCGAAAGCCTGTAGCCTGGATCTTTATCCTTGCAGTGGCATAAAACCCGGGGGCAAGGCGCTCAAGAAATTCCGCAACACGGTGTGACTATTGCTTAAAACGGCGGGCGGGCGCGGGGCAGCCCCGGACTCAGGACTCCGGACGCTGTTCAGACTGATCCGTTAACCGCGTGTCGGTCCAGAAAAAATTCGATGCTTTCCTTCATCTCGGGTGAGAGAGCACTGAAACAGAGCCCGCAGCGCCTGCTCTCGACCGGCAGGAAAAGGCCCTCGCCCCGGCGGTCGAGGGGGATATCGTAGACAACCCTGCACGGGATCCGGGAGAGATAAAACGATGAACCGCTTACCATAATATCGACGCTGCGGCAACGGTCGTCGGCAAAGGCGTCTTCCGGGCCTTCCAGGGGAAGGTATTCGAACGCAAGCCCGCCGGCACTCATGTCCCGTATCTGCCCCAAGGTGCCTTCTGCACCGCTGAGAAGAGCATAACTGAAATCCTTCACGCTTTTTCTCTGATACTCCCGTTCCGCTGTTCGCTTCTTCATCCGCACTTCCCCCTCACCCGAAGACATATCGCCGCGCACACGCGTTCCGTCTCTGCCCCCGGGTCTTTCTATTTTTCTCGCCGACAGTCCCCAAGGCGGCCTT
>CAYYSS010000064.1:0-10896 GCA_964474325.1 uncultured Nitrospirota bacterium | reverse complement strand
CCCGGAACCCCGAACCTTGTTTTATGCCGCGAAGCGGATTTTTTTGAGGCCGCCGACCGCCCACATCTTTTCCCGGGCGTTCACCTCTCACGTCTTCCGTCTAACGTCTCCCTTGCCCCTTCCCTGCGGCTTGTCGCGTTGGGGTTAATCCAGCCGGAACGTGCGGAGGCGGTTTTTCAGGTTCCGCGCCTGTTTGTCGAGCCGGTCCACCGCTTCCTTGAGATTCGAGGCCAGGCGGCCGCTTTCGGCCACTACTTCCCGGATAAGACCCACGGCTTCCGTGGCCGTAGACACCCCCCGTTCGGCGGCTTCGGCCCGGAGCGAAAGTTCGCTCGCCACATCGGCCGTCTTTTCCACCTGATCCTTGATCTCCCTTGCCGCGGCCCACTGCTCCTGGGTACTCTGCTGGACGTCCCGCGACCGCTGGTTGACCATGTCGGCGATTTCCGCGATGTACTTTACCGTGTCACTCTGTTCCGAAGAGGCCTTGGCCACCTCCTCGGCCATGGCCGCGGCCTGCTGAAGCGACGACACTACGTGCGTACTCGCCTGGGCCTGGACGGAGGCCTCGTCGGCCATACGCTCGGTCATCTCCTGAACGCGTACCGCACCCTGGATGATATGTTCGAAGACGTCGACCAACGTGCCCACCCGGGTCGCGCCCTGAGCGACCGCGGAAACACCCCTGGCGGCCTCTTCAACGGCCAGCCCGACCTCTGCCTGGATCTCCTTGACGTGGGCGTTAATATCGCTGACGGCCCGGTTGGTGCTTTCCGAAAGAGCCCCCACCGAATCGGCGACCACGGAGAATCCCTTCCCCGCCTCGCCCGCCTGGGCCGCCAGGATCGCCGCGTTCAGCGACACGAGTTTCGTCCGATCGGCGATTTCCGAGATGATACCCACGATGTTGCCGATGTTCACGGCGCTGGCATTTACCCGTTGCACCGCATCGCCGAGCCCTGTTACCACGGTCTCGACTCCGTGGATCTCCCGGCGCGCCTCTTCCATGGCCCGGTGACCCTGTTCCGCGGCCTCCCGGGCCAGGGAGTCGGTGACCGCTCGGGTCTCGGTGGTGAGGGAATTGACCTGCTGGATCGATTTGTCCATCTGGTCCATGGCGGCGGAGTTGTCATGCAGGAGATTCGACAGGGATGCGATATTCGAGGCGACCTGGGTTACCGAGGCGGAAAGTTCATAGACCGAGGCGTTGGTTTTTTCCGCGTCGTCGCAAAGTTCGGTTGCATTCCTGGCAACCTTTCCAACGTACCCCGCGAGCCCGTCGAGGGCGTTGAGATTGTCCTCGGACGCGGTTTTGAGCTTCAGCACGTCGCTCCGGACCGTCTCCACGAGGGACGAGAGTTCAAGCGATGCCAAGTCCAGGCACTCCGCGGCCCCCTCTTCCTTCTCTTTACCCGCGATCAAGGAGTTTGCCATGGCGACCAGGTCTCTACTGACGGAATCGATCACCTCGAACGACGTCTGAACGTTCCGGATAATTTCTCTGAGCCCCACCACCATTTCGTTGACGGCATCCGCCAGGTGTCCGACTTCGTCCCGGGTCTTGACCGAAAGGGTTTGCTCAAGACGCCCCCGGGAGACCTCGCCGAGAAACAGAAGGATCCCGTTAAGCACCCGTACGGGTTCCCGGACGATACGGAACGCCAAAGCGGAAAACGCGATTACAACAATAAGACCGGCAATAATTACGCTGTTTCGAAGACCCGACGCCGACCCCACGATCGACAGCGAGGGTACAGGGGTGTGTACGGCGAGAAACCCCAGGGTCCGGTCCCCCCGCCCTTTGAGCGGGCCTACCGTCGTGCGGTAGTCCGCGCCCCCGTCGGACCAGAAAAGCGCCCGGGGCAACGCGGGGTCAAGGCTCCCGCCCAGGGCGGAGAGTTCCGCGGTTTCCGACGCGCCGGATTCCGCGGCCACGGCCGCCGCAACCCTGGTCCTGTCCTGGATGATCGAAAGATTCACACCGGAAATGCGGGCCACGTCGGCGAGGGTGTCGCTGTCGCCCCCGACGATGCGAAACGCAATGATTGCCCCCATGGGATCGCCGAAATCGCCCTCGAGGACGGCGGTCGCACCCACCGCGAGCACGGTGTTCAGGCCCGCCCGGGCCGAACCGAGCGGGATATTCTCATACGCGCAGACCTCCCGCGGAATGCGCGTAAGAAAACGTGTTCCCGCCCCTTCCTTCAGGGTCTCGGCTACGAAGGCCTCCAGGAACACAGGCGGCGTAAGCGACCGGACCTCTTCGCCGGAGGCGACAAAGCGGCCCGCGGCGTCCCACACCTGAACAATATCCGCCCCCGCCCGCCGGCTGAGTGCCGAGAGTTCCGTCGTAAGAAGGTCCACCATGCCCCGCTGTACCATGGGGAAAAGACGGGAGGCAATCACCGGGTCCTGAATAGCCGAAGCAAAAAGATCCCAATCCAGATCGAGAAGGTGCCGCACGGTCTCGTACTGGTAGCGGTTGCGTTCGGCGATCTGCCCCCGCATGGACCGTTCGGTGGCCGTGGAGACCCAGAGGGCAAGCCCCGCCGAAAAGATGCCGAACAGAACGACGATCGGCACGACGATCTTTGCGGCAAGACCGAACCGGGGTTTTCCGCCGGGTGTCATCGCGAAACCGTTTCGCGGGGGATTTCGTACCGCCGGGCCGGAACCGAAACGGCCCGCCCTCTCCAATCTCCGCGTGCCGTCACGGGGATATTACTTTCCGACCGGTACCGCGCCCCGTTTGGCGATGATCTCCCGGGCCGTTTTCCCCGAGAGGTATTCCACAAAGGCCTTCCGGGCGCCGGAGAAGGTTTCCGGTTTGTACACAATAGCCAGCTCTATGGCCAGGGGGTACGCCGGATCTTCCGGGTTCATCCCGTCGAGGCGCAGGATTCGGAGGCCGTAGTGTCTCGCCTGGAGCAGGTGCATAAAACCGATGGCCCCCGGGGTCGTCTTGATGAGCTCCACGTTCTCCTGGTCCGTATTGGACGCTTTGGACCGTTTCGTAATCACCAGGTCCTTCCATCCGGGGATATGTTTCCGGATTTTCTTGATCGTCGTATCTCCCTCGTAGCGGGAAACAACCCGTATCCGGAGGTCCTGGCCGCCGAGGGCTTCCCAATTGGTAATCGCTCCGGCATAGACGTCCCGGCTCTGAGCGCTGGTAATGTCCGTGGCCGTTACGTCCGGATGGGCGACGAAGACGATGGGAATCCGGGCAAAGGCACGGTATTCGAGCCCGTAACCTTTTTCTTTCTCCTTGAGGTTGCGGGCCACCCTGCCCAGATCCGCCGTGCCCTGTCCCGCGGCCTTGACGCCCCCGCCGGAACCCACGCTGTCGGGGATCTGAACGGTGATACCGGGATTATCCTTCATAAAACGGGCGGCGATTTCCCGGAGGATTTCCTGGCTCGCGCCGGTACCGGCAACGGTTATCGATTCGGCGGCCCATCCGGTGGAAACAGCCACGGCAACAGAGGTAAGGGCGAGCAATATTTTCCGGATAATACGTTTCATAGAAACCTCTCCCGATGGAATTGTCGTGTTCAGGATTCCTCCCCTGGGACGACCCGCCGCCCGAGTCGAAGAATTATCGCACAGAACGGTTACCGGCGCAAGTGCCGGTCTCCATCGAAACGTTGGTGATAGTGCTCGCCGGAACCGCCTGACCTTGCCCTGGATGCGCGCGGGCCGGTATTCTTTATACTGTTGTGAACGAAGAAACCACCGCCGGGACGCTTCGAGGCGCAGCGTGAAACCACCTCCCCGGAAAGGCACGATATTTTCCCTCCTGGACCAGCGTGGGCCCTTTGGCGTTGCTCCGGTCGTCCCGGGGGTGCAGCCGTTCAGGCGACAGACCAAGGCCTGGGTCGATCAGCTTCACCGGGATGGTCTTCTGACGACCTATCGCGTCGCCCGTAACCAGATTTTTGATTTCCTCAATATTACGTCGTTCGGGGAGATCGGGGCACTGACGAACAACCCCGGGCGGCGCCGGGCGGTACGGGAACGGGCCTATCTGCTCCTCGGCAATATGTTCGGCATCGAGGGTACACCCCGGGAGATCATAGGACGGGTCCAGACCTACGCCGCAACGGCTGACAAGGTGATCAATTCCCTCAAGCGCGCCGTCTTTCCCCGGTACGCGCCCTTTATCGAGATTACGAACGAGATCGAGGCCACCGCCAGCCCGGCGGACCTGCTGTTGATTCTCTTCGACCCCCGGTACCACCATAAGGCCCGCTTCGAGGCGAAGCGGAAACTTATTCTTATGAACCTGGCCGGGTCGATCGACCAGCGGGAACGGGAAATGGAGATCGAGCGGCGGTTTGCGGAGTTTCTCGATTTTCTCAACGACCACGTCTGGAGCAGGGACCTGAAAATCGGCGAACTCAGTGCCGTCTATCTCGTGAGCCGTCACGACCCGGAGAGTTTTGCCTGCCGGGAGGTCCGGATCGTGGACGTGGAGGAAGGCCGGGCGGTGGGCGTAGAACCCGGAACGAAACGCACCCTCGTTAAACGCCGCCGGTTTCGGGCAAACGGCCGGGAGGTGCCGATCTACGTCAGTATTCGAAAAAAACCGCCGGAAACCAAGGTACTGAAACTTCTTCGCAAAGGGGAAGAGAACCCGGCCGTGGCCGTGGAAGACGAGCTGGGGCTCATGGCGGTTCTCGATTCAATCGCGGACGTGCAGACCTTTCAGAAACACCTCACGCGGAGCGCAATAAAAGGCGGTTCGTTTCTCACCCTTGAAGAGATAACGGATACCCTGTCCGGGCGGCCTATGGCACGTTCCGGGGTCGGCAGTTCGCCGAAGACCGCCATGTTCAAGTTCTTTGCCCGCATGGGCGGAATGCGGGTGGAATTTATCGTCCACACCAACGAGACTTATCTCAATTATCTCTACCAGCGTGACGTGGCCCACGACGAGTATGAAGTCAAACGGATTCTCGATTCAGGCGTCGCCGAACTGCTCTTTCCCCAGGAGATCTACGGACTCGATTTCGAAAATATACGGGAGGACCTTCTGCGATGGTGCAGGAAGTTGATCGAAGACAGTTAGCCATGACGAAACGTCGGCGAATGATCCTTGCCCTGACACTGGCCCTCACGGCCCTCATTCTGGCGGCATACGTGCCGCTTGCATGGCTTTTTGTAGGGTTTTCCTTCGGGACCTTCGCCCTGTACGCGCTGATACCGATGCTCGGCGTCTACGCCGTCGGCCTCATCCTCTTCCGCATCGCGGCCCCCCCTGCGGAAAAACAGTAGCGACCGGAACCTGCACTGCGTCATACCGCGTCGACCGGTCCCTCCGGGGGGCATTCCGGCCGGAAGGGTTCAACGTGGATAACCACATCGGTCACACCGCCTATTTCCGTCCGGATCCGTGCCATAACCTCGTGGGAGATGCGGTGCGACTCCTCGGTCGGCGTTTCGGGATCGACGAAGATATGGAGGTCAACGTGGATATCGTCTCTGCGCCCCCGGGTCCGGATCTCGTGGCACCCCCGGACCCCGGGGGTTTTTTCGGCGACCGCCGCAACGGCCGCCGGCGAAAGCGGCGAGGCGTCGAGCAGTACCCCGGAGGCCTCCCGGACTATCCTGAGCCCCATGCAGCCGATGAGAAAGACGATTACCAGACCCACGGCCGGATCGGCCAGGGGAAATCCGAACCGCACGGCGACGAGACTGACGAGAACCGACGCGGACGCATAGAGATCGCTTTTGGTATGCATGGCGTCCGCCAGGAGAAAGTCGCTTGCCAGTTGCCGCCCCTTCCATGCTTCGTATCGGGAGACACCCAGGTTCACGACCATGGTCAGAACCATGATAGCAAAACTCACGGGGGTCACGCGGGACCCCCCCGGGGACCACAACCGTTCGGCGGCCTCCCGGAGGACCTCCAGTGCCGTGACCCCCATCAAAACCGCGACACCCAGGGCCGCGAAGGTCTCGAATTTCTTGTGGCCGTACGGATGGTCCCGGTCCGGGGGACGGGAGGCAATGTGCATTCCTACGAGACCGATTATGTTCGACACACCGTCGAAGAGCGAATGGAAACCGTCGGCCACCATGCTTACCGAGCCGGTCAGCCATCCCCACCCGGCCTTGAGCGCGGCCACGGTGAGGTTCAACGAAAACGTGATCCATAAGACCCGGCGAACCTCCGCACCCCTACCGTCGGCCAATGCCCCCTGCCCCCCCGGCTCCCGGTTGAGGTCGTCAGGGTGCATCGCCCAGGGCCGCCGCGGCCTTCCGCCGGAAGGTGGAAAACGCCCCGTTCAGGATCGCCGCCCGCATCTGTCCCATAAATCTGCCGTAGAACGCCAGGTTGTGAATGGAATTGAGCCGCAGGGCCAGGGTCTCGCCCGAGACAAAGAGGTGCCGAAGGTAGGCACGGCTGTACCGGCGGCAGGTGTAACAATCGCAGTCCGGATCCGGCGGCAGGTCCGCGTCCCGATGGCGGGCCTGCCGGATCCTCAGTTTACCGGCCCAGGTAAACAGCATTCCGTTTCGTGCGTTTCTTGTGGGGATTACGCAGTCGAACATATCGATTCCCCGCTCCACGGCGTTCAGGAGATCGTCCAGCTCTCCCACCCCCATAAGATAACGGGGCCGTGCCGATGGCATAAACGGCACGGTGGCCTCGATCATTTCCGTTCTCAAGGCCTTCGGTTCGCCCACACTGAGACCGCCGATGGCGTATCCGTCGAACGGCATCTCACCGAGCCTTCGGGCATGTTCCCGCCGCAGGTCTCCGTAGATCCCCCCCTGCACAATACCGAAGAGGGCGCCCCCCTGCTGCGTCCGGGCGGTAAGACAGCGCTCCGCCCACCGGGTTGTTCGGTCCATGGACCGTCGCATATAATCCCGGTCGGCCGGGTAGGGGGGGCACTCGTCAAACGCCATCATAATATCCGAGCCCAGTGCTTCCTGGATGCGGATGGAATCTTCGGGTCTCAGTTCGTGGGGGGATCCGTCGATATGGGAGCGGAAGGTCACGCCTCGTTCGGATATGCGGCGGAGGGGGGCGAGGCTGAACACCTGGAACCCTCCGGAATCCGTGAGGATGGGCCCGTCCCAGCCCATGAAGCGATGGAGCCCGCCGAGCCGCCGGATTCGTTCCGCGCCCGGGAGGAGATACAGGTGGTAGGTATTGGCGAGTATGATCTGCGCGCCCGCGGCCCTGACTTCTTCGGGGGTGACGGTTTTTACCACGCCCCGGGTCCCCACGGGCATGAACACCGGTGTTTCGATCCGTCCCCGGGGGAGCTCGAGAAATCCGGCACGGGCCCCGCCGTCCTGCGCTGCAGGGACGAACGATACCGGGGAATCAGTCCGGTTCACGCGGTGACGTGATTCGCCGGGCCCGTTTCGTTATCGGCAACGTCATTACAATCTGCGGAGCAGTTTCGGCGGTGTTTCGCCGGCCGCTCTTTGGTTGCGGCTCCAACGCCGCGTCGGGAATCAACCTCATTGTTCCGACCGTTTGACCCGGTCACCGATGTTTACCGAATCGACCCGGTAGAAGATTTCGCCCGACGCGGTGTCGATATCGACGGACGTTATCTTGGCGCTGGCGATCTTTTTGCCTTCGGCACCTTTCTTGTAAATATCTATGGTCGCCCCTTCGCTTATGCCGGCCCCCCGCCCGAGGGCCACGCTGACGAGGTTGCCTTCGATAAAGGTGACGAACGTCTCGCCGTGAGGGGCCTCCGACTCCGCCTCCGTCTCGACCGAAGACTCGAGCCGGAACAAACGCCTGCTCTGCTCGTCGACAGTCCGTTTACTGTGAAAGAGTTCCTTGCGCATCTCCATAATGGACATATCACAGTTCTTTGCCGTTGTTTCCGTGCGATCCGCTATCTCGGCTATCCTCAGATCCCATTCCGCGCTCCGCTGGGCGTAAACCTGTTCAATCCGTGCCAGTGTTTCGGCGAACTCGGCGCGGATATCCGACGCCAGGGTCTCCCGGGCCGCCGCCGACTCTTTGCGCAGGGCGGCTAACCGGGCGTCGAGAGTTTCCCGCTGATCCTGGAGTTCCGCTCTCTGTTCCTGCCGGAACGTACGGATCTCCGAACGCAGTTCGTCCAACCCGGTTGCGCACCCGCCGAGAATACCCGCAAACAACGCGAGCACGAGTGCTGTCACGGCAACCCGATAATCCAAGCCCGTCGCGTTCAAAATTCGTCTATTTCCCATTGTTCCCGGCTATGATCCTCCTTAATTCGACAGCGTTATTCGGAGCGGAGCCGTCCGCATTATTATTGAAGAAACAAAAGACCTCCAGCCCCCGGCCGAGAAACGCCCGGATTCTTTCCGCATCAGCCGCCAGCTGTTCACTGTCGTAGCTCCCTGCGTAGGAACCGTTGTGCCCGTGTCTGCGGAGGTAGACAAAATCGGTAGTTACCGGAAAAGAATCCCCAAAATCCGGGAAATCGGCCGAACACAGGGCAACTCCGTTAGCCTTGCATAAGGCGGCGCAGGCGCGGGTATTCCACGATTCATGGCGGAATTCGAAGGCATGGCGCTGGGAAAACGGTCGTAATTGTTCGAAAAAAGCCTCCAGCCGCGCCAAGTCCGCCTTGAACGTGGGCGGGAACTGCCACAATACGGCCCGGAGTTTGTGCTGGAGAGGCATCGCCGCATTAAAGAAGGCCTCAAGCGGGCTTTCCACGTCCTTGAGTTTCTTTACGTGGGTGATGAAGCGGGGGCCCTTCATCGTGAAGGCGTAGTCGTCAGGGGTTTCTTTATACCACCGGCCGAACAGCTCCTTCGACGGCATTCTGTAGAACGTCGCACTGATCTCGAGGGCGGCGAGGCGCTCCGCATAATAGTTAAACCATTGACGTTGCGAAAGAAACGGGGGATAGAACGGGCCGCTCCACTCCGGATAAAAAAACCCGCTCGAACCGATATGTGCCGTTGCCATAAACCGTAGTATACTACGGTATCCTACGGTATACAAAGGGAAATTTGCTTTTTTCACCCTGCCGGCCGCGTTGTTCCCCCCGTCGGGCGTTCAGGGCCGGGGCCGGCCGTGCCCGTTTTGACCTGCGATTGCTCTTCTCGTACGCCTCGGGTTAGAATGCGAAGGTATGAAGTTTTCCATTACAGTCGGGGTGCTTATAGCGGGGCTTCTGCTTGCCGGTTGCGGCAGCGGGGGCGGGGTCAAGAAACATCCGGATGCCGACAGCGCGCGGGAAGCACTGCGGGTCGTCGACACGTTTTTTGAAGCCTTTTCCGCCGGACGTAACGCGGATACGGCGCAGGCGTGGGCCGGAGATGGCGCAGTCCCCGAGATCGGCGACAGCCTTACGGTACGGTACGAAATCGAACCCCGGCTGATAGAAATCGACGGCACGGACACCCGAATCACCGTTGCCTGGTCGGCCCAATGGTCAGGGTCCCAAGGGGAACAATCCTCGGCAGGTACGGCGGTTTTTACCGTAAAAGGCACACCGTTGCGTATCGAGGGCGTTTCCGGAGACAACCCATTCGCACCCCCGACCGAGCTTACGGGGGGCGGCGCGCCGGATACGGCCCCCTGATCAGGGTTCCGTTAGCGGAAATCCCGCTTTCTTCCAGGCGGCGATGCCGCCGCTGAGGTTATAAACCTCCGGATAGCCGTTCCTGACGAGTATCTGGCTTGCCGCATAGCTCCGACCGCCGACGGCGCAGACGAGGAGGAGCGCCTTATCCCGAGGCAGTTCGTGCTGCCCCCGCATGACCGCCCAGAAGGGCACCTTCAACGAACCCGCGATAACCCCCGTCCGAAGTTCCCCGGGGGTGCGGACGTCAACGACCAGGAGATCCTTCCGGGTCCGGATGAGTTCCCGCGCCTGCGCCGGCGAAACGGATTGCATCCGGGGGCCGCTGGACGGTGCCTGCGGCGCCGAAACCGTGCCCGCGGGGCCCCCGCCGTGTTCCGACTCGGGCTGTTGGCTGCACCCGTTTCCGAAAACGGCAAGAGCGGAGAGCAGAACGATTCCAAGAATACGGCATGCCATCGATATCACCTCATATCCGGTCGGCTGGGCCGACCTCTCTCGTGGAAATTGTCAATGAATATGATAACAATTTACCGAATACCCCTCGGCGCAAGGTGCCGGGACCGGCCCGGCCGAAGCGTCTCGCCTCCTTGATTTCACACTTTCCATATGTCATTATGGTCCCCAGTGTTTTCCGGGGAGGGGATTACACACCATACTTATACCGCGAACGGGATCTGTGGATAAAGGAGGGGTGATGGCTACAATGGGACGAAAGGTGTTCGGGGTTTTATGTGCCGTGTCGTTTGTCGCTTTCTGGACGGCGAGTGCATTCGGTGCTTCGGCTTCCCCGGATATCGAGGCAAAGGTTAATCTCGAACAGCGCCTGGAAGAACGGGTGGGTGCCGTACTCGGCGAGGTCCTGGGAAGTGACCGTTTTGTCATCATCGTCACCGCTAATATCGATGCGCGAAAGGAATCGGTCCCCCTGGCCACAACCCGCTCCACGCGGAAACGAAGGACCAAGGAACGGGATGAATTGGCACTGCCCGGGGTCCCCGTGAAGAAGAAATTCGGCATGCACCGCAATCTCGAGGAGGGCACCCAACTCATGATGGACCGGGTGAGAACCTATGTGAAAAGCCTCTACGCGACCCTGGTGCTCGACGACGGCCTCTCCGATGCGGCGGCGACGGCGGCAACCGATGTGGTCAAGAGCGTGCTCGGCATCGATGAGGAGCGAGGAGATTTTCTGGTTGTCAAACGGGTGCACTTCCAAGGGTCTTCTTTCGACTGGTCGTCACTGGTTCATCCGCCCCACCTCTATTGGATGATCCTTGTGCTCCTTGGTTCGCTGTTCCTCGCCGCAGCGGCCCGCTTCCTCCTGAACCCCTAC
>CAYYSS010000063.1:0-10975 GCA_964474325.1 uncultured Nitrospirota bacterium | reverse complement strand
TGATCGTCGAGCGGGGAACACCCCTTTCGCGGAGAGTCCCCGACGTGGCGCGCCTCCGGCGTACCGGAGAACTCCGGGCCGAGTCGAACATCCTCTTCGGCGAAGGGGGGGCCGGGACGTTTTCCGACGGAAAACTCACCCATCGGAGTAAACACCCCCTGGTCCGACGGGTCTTTAACGTATTTGTCGAAGCGGGCGCGTCCCCGGAAATTCTCTACGAACAGAAACCCCACATCGGAACGGACCGCCTCCGGACGGTGGTCACCCGGCTGAGGAGAAGGATTGCCCGTATGGGCGGTCGGTTTGTATTCTCGAGCAGGCTCGACGACCTGGAAATCCGAGGCGGCGAACTGACAGGCGTGCGGATAAACGGCGAGACCGTAGAGACCGACGCGGTGTTTCTTGCCATCGGTCACAGCGCACGGGATACGTGCGAGATGCTCCACCGACGGGGCGTTATACTTCAGCCGAAAGATTTCGCCATGGGACTTCGCATCGAACACAACCAGGCCCTGATCGACCGGGCCCAGTTCGGCCGGTACGCGGGGCATCCCGCGCTGGGGCCGGCGGATTATCGACTCGCCTGGACAGACCCGGTTTCAAAACGGGGCGTGTATTCTTTCTGCAACTGCCCCGGGGGCGTGATCGTACCTGCTGTGCACCAGCCCGGGACGATCAATACCAACGGAATGAGCCGGTACGCCCGGAACTCCGGCCGCTCGAACAGCGCCCTTGTCGTAACCGTACGGGTAGAGGACTTTTTCCGCTCTTCCCCCCTCGACGGCATTCGATTTCAGGAGGAATGGGAACGGAAGGCCTGGGAGGAGGCCGGGGGGGATCTCGCGGCACCCGCCCAGACCGTTGACGACTTTCTCCGGGATCGTCCGCCAACCACGGCTCCCGATTGCACGTACCGGCCGCGGGTGGCCCCGGGGGATTTAAAGACCCTTTTGCCGGATTCCGTGGTCACATCGTTAAAGAACGCCCTTCCGGTATTCGCAACGAAAATACGCGGTTTCAAGCAGGGAGTCCTGGTCGGACCCGAGACCCGCACGTCGTCGCCGGTTCGTATCCTCCGGGACCGGGACACCATGGAGTCGGTAAACGTACGCGGTCTCTTCCCCGTAGGAGAAGGTGCGGGATATGCCGGCGGGATCGTAAGCTCGGCGGTGGACGGTCTTCGGGCCGTGGAACGCATAGAGGCCCGCCATGGCTGAAAAAGGAACGAAAACCGTGGATGCCGTTATCATCGGCGGGGGACCGGCAGGCCTCACGGCGGCCCTGACCGCGGCCGGGACCGGCAACACGGTCGCGGTCGTCGATCGTAACCGGGAACCCGGCAGGAAAATACTTGCGTCCGGAAACGGCCGGTGCAATCTCACGAATATGGACCTGGGCCCGGAGAAATATCCCCTTTCCGATCAGGCCTTCGTCGCCGATGTACTCAGGGGTCTCGGCCCGGAATGGCTCCGGGATTTCTTTCGGACACTGGGGCTTGAGACAGTGGCGGAAAACGGGCGGGTATGGCCCGCGTCCTTCGAGGCCCGCAGTGTACGGGACCGTCTCACGGCCCGATGCCGCGGGCGGGGTGTCACCATTCATCCCGAAACCCGGGTGGAAGCCGTCACGCCCACGGCCGGGGGGTTTCGCGTCGAGACGTACAACACCGCCGCTGATACGACCCACACGTTTCACACCCGCCGGGTGCTGATTGCCGCGGGAGGAAAAAGCAGTGCAAAACTCGGCGGGACGGACTCGGGGTACGTCCTTGCCCGCTCCCTCGGACATACGATACGCCCGCTCTATCCGGGACTGGTCCCGCTGAGGACCGCCGTTTCGGTCCACCACAAACTCCAGGGGCTCAAGACTACGGCCCGGGTATGCCTGCTGAAAGAATCCGCCGAACAGAGGACCACCGCGGCCCGGGTCGACGGCGATATTCTGTTTACGGATTACGGCGTTTCGGGACAGGCGCTCCTCAACCTGGCAAGCATCGGCGCCTCTGATCTGGCCCGGGCGGGAGACTCACCGCTGGTACTGTCGGTAAATTTTTTCCCCGACAAAGACGCGGCACAGCTCGCGGCCTGGTTCAGGGAACGGAGAGAGACATTCCCGGACGACGATATCCTGTTCGACCTGGAAGGGTTCCTTCCGCGAAAACTGAGCCGGGTAATCCTTGAACGGACCGGTATTGCCGGATCAAAGCCGGACGAGACCGCGCCGTCCTGGCGCGACATCGACAACAAGACCCTGGACCGGCTGGCAGAGATGATCACCCACTTCGAGATCCCGGTCCGCGGTACCCGGCCTTTCGACCAGGCGATGGTTACCGTGGGTGGGGTGGAAACAACCGAAATCCATTCGGAAACACTGGAGTCCCGTATCCAGCCCGGACTTTTCGTTGCCGGCGAAATCCTGGACGTGCAGGGTTTAAGCGGCGGTTATAACCTCCACTTTGCATTTGCGTCGGGATACAGGGCGGGGAGGCATCTTTTCCAGGAGGCTGTTGAAAAAGCTCCTCACAAAAGGAAACCGTCAAAAACTTAGATTCCCGCTTCTGCGGTGAACTCTGTGGTTACATCAGTTATCAGATGCAGTGAAAAAAGGAAAACTGCCTGTCAGCCACAAAGGGCACAGAGGAGTGGGAGGGTTAAAAGACAAAGAAAAAACTTTTTATCGTTAAACTTTTTCCTTATTCCCCCCCTTTGGACGGGACCGACAGAGGAAGGTAGTCGGTTGGCGGTCGATGGTAACGGACGAAAACATGCCGGCGGCACACCGCCGAAAAAGCACGACACGCACGGCCATTATGGCCCATCAAGCACCTACTCACCACGAAACGGCCATTCTGGCCTATTCATTCTGGACTAAACTGGGCCATTCTGGCCTCATTGTGGAGTCTCTCGCCTGACAGGAATATTAAGTCATTGATTTTTTAACGTTTTTTCCCGTGGCACCCGGATTGCTATATAAGACAACCGAGCGGCATAAGCCGCGGCAAGAATCACCATTGAGGAGGTAGAGGCTATGTTTCGCAGAGGTTATGGCTGGATGGGACGAGGATGGGATCCGTTTCAGGAGATGGACCGGTTCCGTCGTGAAATGAACCGTCTGTTCGAAAACTGGGAACCAGCCGCACGCACAGCTCATGGGTATCCCGCGGCGAACGTATGGATCGGTGAAAACGAAGTAGTGGTAACCGCTGAACTGCCCGGGATCGATCCGGCGGATGTATCAATTTCGGTTCACGGCGAAACCCTGACGATCAAGGGCAACCGCAAAGCGGACGAACTTAAGGAAGGCGAGACGTACCACCGCCGGGAGCGCGGCCAGGGAAGTTTCACCCGTACACTCGAACTGCCCTTCCGGGTAGAAAGCGACAAGGTTGACGCCACCTTTAAGGACGGCGTTCTCAAGGTAACCCTTCCCCGGGCCGAAGCCGACAGGCCGCGACGGATTGCGGTAAAGGCGGCCTGAGCCGGGAAATCGAAAAACAACGGAGGTAACGGTAATGAACCAGAAACAGGGAGAACTGACGAAGAGAGAAGCACAGACCCCGGCCGGGGTTGAACGAACGAGAGACAAGGCCGTTTTCGTCCCCCCCGTGGATATCTACGAAAACGGCGACCACATCGTCGTGGTGGCGGATATCCCGGGCGTCAGCGCCGAACGGCTCAATATCACGCTGGAAAACAATGTGCTTTCAATCCACGGCTCGGTCGAACCCGAACAGTACGAAGGGCTGAACCTGGCCTATTCCGAGTACGCCGTGGGTGATTACGACCGGAGCTTCACAATCTCCGACGCCGTTGACCGCGACGGGATCTCGGCCACCGTAAAAGACGGTGTCTTGAGGCTGACGCTCCCGAAGGCGGCCAAGGCCAGGGCGCGGAGCATCGAGGTGAAGGCCGCGTAATCCGTCGGCCTTCGCCTTCAACATATAACATTGTGAGGAGGTACATACGATGGCGATCACAGAACTCCTTCCATGGAAACGGCGGAAGAAGAATGTCCCCGTCGTAACGGAATCCCGGTCGCCGATTCTCGAGCTGCGCCGGGAAATGGACCGGCTCTTCGACGGAGTCTTCCGGGGGTTTGATATGGACCCGGCCTGGCTCTTCGATCGTGCAATCGACGGACCGATACCGCGAATCGACGTACGCGAGGGCAGAAAAGACATACGCGTCGTTGCAGAACTTCCCGGAGTGGACGAAAAGGACATCTCCGTTTACCTGGACCGCGGTTCCCTTTCGATTCGCGGCGAGAAGCGGAGCGAAACGGAAAACAACGACGAGGGCCTTTACCTGCGCGAATGCCGGTACGGGGCGTTCTGCCGCACAATCCCCCTTCCCGAGGAGGTGGACGAAGACCGGGTATCGGCAAAATTCAAAAAGGGAGTCCTGACCGTTACCCTGCCGAAAAAGAAGACGGCTGGACGGGATACGAAGAAGATAGAAATCAGGCGAACCTGAGTATACTATCCCGGATTTCTCATGGTGGTTCGCAGCGAGGGGGCGGAAAGGGCCGCGGACACAAGACGCGTGCCGGTTCGGGCGTGGAAACGTACTTGACGGTACGTTGAGCACCCGAATCAAGCGCAACGCAGGAGCCGCGGTGCTTTCCGGTTCCGTAGCAGAAGGACCATGAGAAATCCGGGCTGACAACGCCTGATACCTTGAGCGGAGAAACACAGCAAAGATGGCCAGAGCGGTAGGCATAGACTTGGGAACCACGAATTCGGCGATCGCCGTCATCGAGGGAGGTCGCCCGATCGTGCTGGCCAACGCCGAAGGGGCCCGCACGACGCCGTCGGTCGTGGCCTTTCTCGACGGGGACGAACGTCTCGTGGGCTCGGCCGCCCGTCGCCAGGCTATCCTCAATCCGAAAACGACGATCCATTCGGCGAAACGATTCATCGGCCGGAGTTTCAATGAAGCGGGCCGGGAGCTGGAACGGGTCTCCTACCCCGTCGTCCCCGGGACCGGGGGCGGGGTCCGTATCCGCCTCCCGGACCGGATGGTGACCCCGGAAGAGATCGCGGGGCTCATCATAAGGAAACTTGCGGATGACGCACGCCGGGCCCTCGATGACGACATCCGGGCCGCGGTAATCACGGTCCCCGCCTACTTCAACGACGCCCAACGTCAGGCAACCCGGGATGCGGGCCGCATCGCAGGTCTGGAAGTACTCCGGGTTGTTAACGAACCCACGGCCGCCGCCCTTGCCTACGGACTCGACCGCACCGCCCGGGAGACGGTCCTCGTCTTCGACCTGGGCGGGGGGACCTTCGACGTGTCGATTCTCGACGTGGGAAACGGACGGTGCGAGGTTCGTTCCACCAGCGGGGACCCCCATCTTGGGGGCGACGATTTCGACCGCCGGATCGTCGCCTGGCTTGCCGAGGAATGTCTCCGCAGAACGGGGGTGGATCCCCGATCCGAGCCCCAGTCGCACCAGCGCCTGGTGGAAGCGGCGGAGCAGGCGAAAGTGGAACTATCCGGCATGCGGGAAACGACCATACACCTGCCGTTTCTCGCGTCAACACCCGCAGGCCCCCTCCACCTGGACGCCACCCTTTCGCGGAGCCGCTTTGAAGAATTGAGCAGGGACCTGGTTGAGCGATGCCGGGGTCCGCTGGCGGCGGTGCTGGAGGACGCGGGTCTCAGGGCCGAAGCCGTTGATCGGATCATTCTTGTGGGCGGCGCTACCCGGATCCCTGCGGTCCAGCGCATGGTGCGGGAGGTCATGGGCGAAGGCCGGATCCATATGGGATTGAATCCGGACGAGGCCGTAGCACTTGGGGCGGCGGTGCAGGCCGGAATACTTACCGACGCGATAGACGATATCGTTCTGGTGGACGTCCTGCCGCTGTCGGTGGGAGTCGAGACCGTCGGAGGTGTAATGACCCCCGTCATTCCCCGTAACACCCCGATCCCCGTTCGGAGAACGGAAGTATTCACCACGGCCGAGGACGGCCAGGAGGCCGTGGACGTGGTGGTACTGCAGGGAGAACGTCTGCGGGCTGACGACAATCGGGTTCTCGGCCGATTCCGCTTCGACGGTATTCGGCGGGCGCCGCGGGGCGTGCCTCAGATAGAAGTGTCGTTCGCCATCGACGCCGACGGGATACTCCACGTATACGCCCGGGACCGGGACACGGGGCGCCATCACAGGGTAACGATTACCGAAACCACCAACCTGCCGCGGTCGGCCGTGGAGAACATGCTCGAAGACGCCGAACGGCACGTGGCGGAAGACCGCCGCCGAAGGGCCCGGACCGCGCTCAGGGATGAAGTGATAAGCTGTGCGTATCACCTGGAACGGACCCTCCGGGAACTGGGAGCAACGATTCCTTCGCCGGATCGCCGCCGGGGAGAACGTCTGATCGTGGAAGTACGAAGTGCGCTGCAGCGGAACGTACCCGCAACCCGGGTGCGCACTCTGATGAGCGATGTGGAGGAAACCCTGCGTCTGCTGGCGGCCCTTTACGGCGCCGACCGGGACCGCGTCGGAGGCAGGGAAAGAAGAACGGACTGATATCCTATGGAATTCAAAGACTACTATAAGATCCTCGGCGTTTCGAAAGGCGCATCCCAGGATGAAATCCAGCGCGCCTATCGGAAACTGGCCCGGAAATACCACCCGGACGTCAATAAAGACACCGGCGCGGAGGATCGGTTCAAGGACGTGGGCGAGGCCTACGAGGTCCTCAAGGACCCGGGAAAAAGGGCAAAGTACGACCGCTACGGGGCGGCCTGGAAAAACGTAGAACATGGGGGACAGGCGCCCCCCGGGTTTGAGGATTTCTTCTTCAATATGCGGGGCACCCCGGGCGGGTTTCAGTCCGCCGGGGGGAGCGACGGGTTCAGCTCCTTCTTCGATATCCTCTTTGGAACGGGCCAGGGAAGGGCGACGGGAGCCCATACATTTCGCAGTGCCTCCCGGGGGCCGTTCGGCGCTCAGCAGGCCCCCGTACGGGGGGAACACCACGAGGCCAGGATTACCCTGTCTCTGGCGGAGGCCGCCCGAGGGGGCACCCGGGAAATAGCCATCTCGGACCCTTACACCGGGGAGTCGCGGACACTCTCCGTCAAGATCCCGCCGGGGATCCGTCCGGGGCAGAAGATCAAGCTGGCGGGCCAGGGGGGCCGGCCGCCCCGGGGCGGAAAACCCGGCGACCTTTTCCTGGTGGTCGATATCCCCCCCGACCCGCATCTTCGCCTGGAAGGCAAGGATCTCCATACGGAGCTTCTCATCACTCCCTGGGAAGCGGCGTTGGGAGGCGAGGCGATTCTCAAAACACTCGAGGGAGATGTCTCGCTCAAGATACCGGCGGGCTCCTCCAGCGGCCGGAAGATCCGCCTTACCGGCAAGGGTTTTCCCGACCCGAAGGGCCGCCCCGGAGATCTTTACGCGGAGATACGTATCGTTGTGCCGAATCGACTTTCGGCCCGTGAACGTGAACTGTTTGAATTATTGAAAAAGGAGTCCACGTTCAAAGCGCGGAAATAACGGCGCCAACTCGGACGCTGTGGAGGTAATAACGCTATGGATATGAATAAACTTACCCAGAAGTCCCAGGAGGCGGTGCAGAACGCCCAGGCCCTGGCCGTCCGTCTCGGACACCAGGAGGTAGACGGCGAACATTTGCTCGTTGCTCTTCTCGAGGAGTCCGGGGGACTCATTCCCAGGATCGTGGACAAGCTGGGTGTTCCGGTCGAGACGATAACGCGGGAGTTCCGCCGTGAACTCGAACGGCGACCCCGGGTATCGGGGCCGGGTGCGGAGGCGGGTAAGATCTTCGTCACCCAACGTCTCCAAAGGCTTTTTCTCAAGGCGGAAGAGGAGGCCCGGCACCTGAAAGACGAGTACGTGTCCGTGGAGCACCTCTTTCTTGCCTTTACCGGAGAAGGGACGGGCTCGCCCGCCGGGAGAATCCTCGAGCAATTCGGCGTGAACCGCGAGCGGCTCCTGTCGGCCCTGACGGACATCCGCGGGAGCCAGCGGGTCACCAGTGCAAACCCGGAAGAGGCATACGAGGCCCTGGAAAAGTACGGGGTCGATCTTGTGGCCCAGGCCAGGACGGGAAAACTCGATCCGGTTATCGGCCGGGACACCGAGATCCGAAGGGTCATACGGATCCTTTCACGAAAGACCAAGAATAACCCGGTACTGATCGGAGAACCGGGGGTGGGCAAGACCGCCATCGTCGAAGGCCTTGCCCAGCGGATCGTCCGGGGCGACGTCCCCGACTGGATGAAGGACCGTTCCGTGTTCTCCCTCGACATGGGCGCCCTCCTTGCAGGCGCCAAGTTCCGGGGTGAGTTCGAGGAGCGGCTGAAGGCCGTCCTCGGAGAGATCAAGAATTCCGAGGGCAGAATCATTCTCTTTATCGACGAGCTCCATACCATCGTGGGAGCCGGACGCACGGAAGGCTCGCCGGATGCCGGCAATATGCTCAAGCCCATGCTCGCCCGGGGAGAACTCCACTGTATCGGCGCAACAACCCTTAATGAATACCGCAAGCACGTGGAAAAAGACGCGGCCCTTGAACGGCGGTTTCAGCCGGTATTGGTGGACGCGCCCACGGTGGAAGACAGTATTTCCATCCTTCGGGGGCTTCGGGAACGCTTCGAAGTCCACCACGGCGTACGTATTCAGGATAACGCCCTGGTGGCGGCGGCCGTACTTTCGAACCGTTATATCTCCGACCGCTTTCTCCCGGACAAGGCCATTGATCTTGTGGACGAGGCCTGCGCCATGATCCGGACCGAGATCGACTCCATGCCGGCGGAACTGGACCAGGTCACCCGGCGGGTTATGCAACTTGAGATCGAAGAGGCGGCGTTGAAAAAGGAAAAGGACCGGGCGAGCCGGGATCGGCTGGAAGGCCTCCGGAAAGAACTGGCCGACCTCAAGGCAAAAGCCCACACAATGAAAGCGCAGTGGGATGGAGAAAAAGAGGCCATCGGCGGCGTACGCAGACTCCGCGAGGAGATAGAGCAGGTGCGTCATCAGATCGAACAGGCCGAACGGGACTACGACCTCAACCGGGCGGCCGAACTGAAACATGGACGTCTCCCGGAACTGGAGCGGCAGTTGCGTGAGGCGGAAGAGAAACTCCGTAGCCGCCAGGGTGCCGAAAGGCTCCTCCGCGAAGAGGTGACCGACGATGAAATCGCCGAGATCATATCCCGGTGGACGGGCATCCCGGTAACCCGGCTGGTGGAGGGGGAACGGGATAAACTCCTGCGCCTCGACGAAATCCTGCACCGCCGGGTCGTGGGTCAGGACGAGGCCGTGGGGCTCGTAGCCGACGCGGTCATCCGCGCCCGGTCGGGCATTAAAGACCCCCGCCGCCCCATCGGGTCGTTCATCTTCCTTGGTCCGACGGGTGTAGGGAAGACCGAACTGGCAAAGACCCTGGCCGAGGCCCTCTTCGACTCAGAGGACAATATGGTCCGGATCGATATGAGCGAGTACATGGAGCGACATACGGTATCCCGGCTCATCGGTGCACCGCCGGGGTACGTGGGGTACGAAGAAGGGGGCCAGCTGACCGAAGCCGTCCGGAGAAAACCTTACTCGGTTATTCTTTTTGACGAAATCGAAAAAGCCCACCACGACGTCTTCAACGTCCTTCTGCAGATTCTCGACGACGGCAGGGTGACCGACGCTCAGGGCCGGACGGTTGATTTCAAGAATACCGTGATCATCATGACGAGCAATATCGGCTCGGAGCACCTCCTTGAAGGGGTTACCGACCGGGGTGAAATCACCGAACAGGCCCGCACCGCGGTGATGGGAGAAATGCGGCGGCATTTCCGGCCGGAGTTTCTCAACCGCGTAGACGACGTGGTCCTCTTCAAACCCCTGACGGTGGAAGAGATAAAGCGTATTGTCGATCTCCTGACGGAGGAACTCAGGCGCCGGCTTTCCGACCGGAACATATCGCTGACCCTTACGGATGCGGCGCGGGAATTCATCGCCCGGGAGGGATTCGATCCCATCTACGGAGCACGCCCCCTTAAACGATACCTCCAGCACACCCTGGAGACGAAAATCGGCCGGGCCCTGGTCACCGGCGAGGCGGGCGAAGGCGCTGTGGTCGCGGTGGACCTGCGCGACGGCGCGCTCGACGTCCAGGTCACGGCCGCGGTCGAAGTGGAGACCCCGCCGTGACCGTACCCCCCTGCCGATGTCGTTCCTCAACCGGGGCCGTCAGCCACTTTCCGAGTCACAGGTCACGAGTCGCGGGTCGCGGGCCGGCGCACGTGTTAAGGTAACCTTAACGTTGCAAAAGATTCTTGGAGAAGGGAACGGTGGAATCAAGAACATACGCACGGCTACTATTGGGAGTTCCATGTTCGATGTTCTATGTTCGACGTTCAAACCCAAAACCTTGAACCCGGAACCCCGAACCTTGTTTTATGCCGTGTGGCGGATTTTCTTGAGGCCGCCGGGCCCGTATTTTATGCCGCTGCAAGGGTAATAGGAGATCATGTTTCCCCTTCGCGATACGATCCCGGCCTTCCGGACTCCCCACGTTACCCGGGCTCTCATTGCGCTCAACGTCGTGGTGTTTCTCTTCGAGCTGGGATTGAACGACCGGGAACTCAACAATCTCTTTTATCTCTTCGGCCTGGTCCCCGCCCGTTTCTCCCATCCCGGCTGGGCTTCGGTCATGGGCTTTCCCATGGACACTTACTGGCCTTTCATTACATCCATGTTTCTCCACGGCGGCTGGATGCACGTTATCGGCAATATGTGGTCCTTGTGGATCTTCGGAGACAATGTGGAGGACCGCATGGGCCCCTTTCGTTTTCTCGTCTTCTACCTCCTGACCGGACTTGCGGCGGGACTGCTTCACTGGTTTACGAATCTCCACTCGACCATGCCTACCGTGGGTGCTTCCGGGGCCGTGGCCGGCGTGATGGGTGCGTATTTTCTGCTCTTTCCACGGGCGAAGGTCGTG
>CAYYSS010000062.1:0-11013 GCA_964474325.1 uncultured Nitrospirota bacterium | reverse complement strand
CGCCGTTGCGCTGAAACTGCTCCAGGTCCGGCCCGCCCACATCACTCCACCACTTTCTCAAAAGCACGTCCATCGCCTCGGCCGGGTCTCCCTTGTTCGCAAACAGCTCGCGCCTTACGAGCGATTGGTCCAGGCCGAATAGACTCGCCGCCCGGCCGGTCGTGCCGGTAAACGAGTCGATGAACGCCTTCTGTGCGCCTGGCTGCTTCACCGTGCCGTCGAAATCCCAGGCCCCGGTCTGGGTGTTGTAGGTGATGTCCGGAGTGTTCCAGTCGCTGCTAATGTCGGCGTAGAGCGCCCCACCGGCGGCAATGCCCGCCCCGAGGGCCAGCCCGGCAGGCCCTCCGATGGAGGTCCCGAGCAACCCAAGCTCGCCCATGCTGTACCCGGCGAGCGCCCCCATGGCCGTGCCCGTGATATACCCCCCGGTCATGCCCGCACTGAGAGACGACGCGGCCAGCCCGGCGACGTTCGCGGCAGTCCCGGCATTCCCTTTGAACAGCGCCGTGAAAATCTCCTTCCCGTACGCCGAGAATACGGCGGACATGACCTTTGCCGCGTTTTTCCAGTCGTCCCCCATCTGGTACATTAGATCCTGCCAGGCTCTAATGGCCTGGGCGGTGTATTCCTTCAGGGCCTGCTTACGGTCGGCTTCCTCCTGCCGCCACGCCTCGTCGGCGGCATATTCCGCCTCGGCCAACGCCTGGTCCGCGGCCTTCGTACGCGCATAGGCCCCCGTGGGCCCGGGGAGCCGGTTCTTGTAGACGGCGACATAGGTGTCCTCGTACTCGTAGAACGACGCCAGAGCATCGGTCATTCCGGGGAGGATATGCTTCGCGATCGCGGCCGCATAGGCCGCGATCTCAGACGCATGCTCCGCCGTCTCCTTCATCCCCGGGGCGAGCCGCTCCCTCACCTCGTTCGCGACATTTCTCACCGGCGCCCGCATGTTCACCAGCGCCTGGTCCGCCTGCTCGAGCCAGGCGACGAACGTCGGCACGTCGAGCCCTTCCACCAGGTCGAGCGCCCCGAGGTCGCCCTTCGCGCTGTCGTAGACGAAGCTCTTCACCATGCCGAGCTTGATGGCTTCGGCCATCTTCTCCCCGGTCACCTCGGCGTCTTCCGGCAGCCTGTCAAGGAGATTCTGAAGCGACGCGGTGTTGATGGTATTCACCCCCGGCAGGTATTTCGCCGTCTCTTTCGCGAGCCGGTCTGCCTCGTCCCACTTCCCGAATGTCATGTCGTACAGTTTCACGGCGCCCATCGCTGCGAGGACCGGCAGGAAGCGCTTCGACGCAAGCGTGATGGTTTCCACCGTCTTCTCGACCTTGAGCAGGTTTCCGAGCAGGTTGCCGCCAATCGCCGTAACCGCCACCTTGCCGACATAGTCGAGCGTCGGGCCGTATTCCTGCAGGATGTTGTGGGTCTCGGTGATCACGCCCTTTACGGTCGTGTAGGCATGATAAATCCCCTCGCGGATTTCTTCCTTGTGTTCCTTCACGTACGCATTGAGATCCTGAGTGAGCCTGATCAGATCCTCGTACACCGGCGCCATCCCGTCCCGGAGCACTTGGTCGACGGTCGTCTGGAGCGTGCTTTTTACAGCTACCCAGGATGCCCCAAGTTCCTCCGTTGCCGGGCCGAAGCCGGCAAGCAGGCGGCCGATGTTCTCAATGACCGTCCCTTCCTCCTGCCATGTTTTCAAATGTTCTTTAAGTCGCGGGTCGATCGCGAGGAGCATTTTCCCCATCTTGTCCTGGGCTGTGATCTGTCCCTCCATCAGGTGCCCGATCTCGGTCTGGATCTGCATATCCAGGTTCCGGCCGCCGGTCACGATAAAGAGGGCATTGGCGATTTTCTGGAGCCCTTCGGCCTGGTCCTTGTTCGTGAGGTCGATCACCTGCCGGGCCTTCGTAAACTCGGTCACGAGCATATTCGCCTGCTCGCCGCTCATGAGAGTATTGGCCGCCAGGTCCTCCACGCCGGCTGCGAGCTGGGTCGCGTACTCCTTCGCAACACGCCAGTTCTCGCCGAGGCCGCGGGTGTTGTCCATGAACGTGACCGTCAGGCCGGCCGCCGCGGCCACATTCACTTTGTACGAGTCGATCGTATTGATCGCGTACTCGAACCCCCGTTTGATCTCGTGGATCCCTACCGCCGCCGCGGCAAGCCCGGTCAGGCGTTTTCCCAGGCGGGATACGGCGTCGTCCGTTCGATTGACGGAGTCGTGCAGGTCCCTCCCCATAGCGGAATCCACCTCTTTGATCCCCGCGATCGCGGCGGTCCCATCGCTGCTGATGATCAGCTTGACTTCAGTGCCCCGTCCCATCTACTCTCCGCTCGCACCGCGTACACACGCGCTCGAAGGCCGCGCCGTATTGCTGCCTGCACTCGGCTTCAAGCGCCTCGCTGCACCTGCCGCGTCTGTCGTCTCCACCTTTCTCCCGGGCCTCCTGCCACACGGCGAGCACCGCAGCCTCATAGGCCGCGAGCCGGCGATAAAAATGCCGGTCCGTCCGGAGACCCCAGTCCCGGGCCGCCCGGCGAACGAGGCCGAAATCGAGTCTGTATTGCTGCCCGAACGTCGCGTCCCACTGCCGGCCAAGCACCCGGAGTAATTCCCACAGCGCCTCGTTTCCCGGCAGGACATCCGGCGGGCGACGCTCGCAGACGTCGCAATCGCGGCGCTCACGGCGTTCCCTCGCTTCCTCTATGCACCGTTGACATCGCCCCGGACCGCCGCCGAAATGCCAGCGTCCGAGGTCTGCGAGTTTTTTCCCTCGGCGGCCTCCGTATCCAGGACATCGAAGTTCAGTTTACGGGCCTCCTGGAAGACCTCTCTGCGGATCTCGTCGACGTTCAGCACCGTCTCACGTCCGGCCTTGTCGGGTTCGAGCCGCCGCCTGTTCCCGTGCCGGTCCTCTACATAAATCGGGCCCCCGAACCCGGCGAGCATATACTCCCTGAGATCGGCCTCCACGGCGTCGTTGTTCACCTCCGGGATATCGATCCACTCCTTCGTAATCGGATGCCGCTCCCGGCGTTGGGTCGTGTGTTTCTTCTCGATGCCCTTCCGGACCTCCTCCGTCATCGGACGGATATCGAACCAGATCACCTCGCCGGTCTTGTCGTCCCGGGCGTAGATATGCCGCCGGGGCCGGGGCCAGGTTGCCTGATCGTCAGGATCGAATCCACCGCACGCTGCAAGTATCAGTTTCATCTACCACACCCCCATCGTTCTATCGCCGGGCCAGGCGGCCTCCTGCCGCCCTGGCCCGTGCCGCGCCGGGGCTGGTCCTCGCCCGGGCCGGGATCGCTTCCCGTCGGCCGCCTAGGCCGCGATCGTGGCTACTTGGTTACGGACCTTCACGATCGCCGAACCGTAGGTGGCGTCCTCGAAGATACGGTAGTCGCCGGTCTCGCCGAGGCGCCGGCCGTTGGCCTTGACCGGCGACTTGAGCACCATGCACTTCGGAAACACCATATCGACCTCATAGTTCTCGCCGGTGGCGTACTCCTCCCCCACGAGCCGGAGGCGCAGGGCAAACTCCTCGTCGCCGATGATGCGCCGCTGGGTGATCCAGTCCCGCAGCTCCTTGTCGAGCGTCACGGTCTGCACCCGGCCCTGGCGGAATACGCTGTTGGCGTAGGCCCCCGTCCCCCCGGGCCGCCCCTCGATCTGGAAATTGTTCTGCAGCGTATAGCCCGCCGACTCCACCTCGTTCTGGAACGTGGTGCCGCCGAGATAGTTCGAGCCGTCCCACTTCCCGCCGATGGAGATCGACAGGTCCGTCGTGAGCATGGGCGTCTCCTGGATGTACGAGGGCATGGTGCACCAGGTCGGGGGCGAGCTCGGCAGGTAGGTGATCCGGTAGGCTACCGAGTCCGTCGTGCCGCCAGGCGCGGTAATCGTGATCCCCGCCGGAGTCGCGGCGTCCACGGCCGAGTAGACCACCGGTTTCCACTCGTTCGTGGTGGGCACCTGCACCTCGATTGCCTGCACGTTCTGGAGCCGCTCCGCCGCATCGGCCCCAAGGACGCCGTTTGCCGCCAGGGTCAGGCTCGTGGCGTTATAGGCCGCCGTCACGGTTTCGGTGGTCACCTGGTCGGTGTATTTGCCGGTCCCCTTGGCGTCGGCCGCGAGCTTGGCCCAGTCGTCTTTCGCGAACGTGGCCCGCACGGCGTCGATCAGCATCGAGCCGAACCGCCGCTTGCCCACGATGTCGCCGTAACGCTGCACGGCGGTAAAGCTCGGGTGGTCCCGGGGGTCCGTCCGGGGCGTGATCGTATGGATGTAGCCAGTCCCGGCAGAGGTCGTGGAGACGGCCCCGAGGCCGTAGCCCAGGGCGAAACCGAAATGGTGCGCCATGGCCTTCGGAAAAGAGAACGCGAGGGCGCTCCGGGCCCCTCGGTTGTAAACCTTCGTCGGCTCCTCGGTACCGGTGAGTTCGTTGCTGTCGTCCTCCCGCAGAGGATCCAGGTCCGCCATGGTGGTTTTCTCGACCAGCATGCACGTATCCGGATCCCGCTCGGTGTTGAGCGCGGTTTCCGCGTCCAGCATTGACACAGCAATCAGGTCGTGATCGACCAGGTCTGATCTGCCCATCATTTACCTCCCTTCTTTTTCGGGGTCGCGCCCGCATCCGGCACCGCCGGGGCCGGGGCAGCCTTCTCCCGTTCGAGCCGGGCCCGGTCGGCCGGTGAAAGCTGCTCCACCACGTGGTCCGGGTACCTGCCGCCCCGCTCGATCACTGCGCCCGCGTTCGGGCCGTCCGCGACCCTGAACGGCGGGCAGTTTTTCTTCAACTGGTAGAATCTCGCTGCCATAACGTCCTCCTCTCTAATCCCTCAGAAAATAGGTTGTGAAATCGATTGTGCAGGTACTCAGGTTTCTCGTGATCGCATCCACCGAGGCCGCGACCGGCCGGAGGGGCCCGAGGCTCGCGGCGCCGAGGGTGCTGCCGTTGAGCGCCGTCACCACGTCCTCGTAGATGTCCCGCATCCCGCTCCGGGGCCCCGTGGCGCTGTAGTCCCTGGCGGCGATCGCAACGGAGATGGTCGCCCGCTCGGCAACGGTCGTATCGTCCTCGAAGTCCGAGCCGGACCAGAACACCCAGACCCGGGGTTTCGGGAGCGAGGCCGTCTTCAGGTCCCGGAACAGGTCCTCGAGTTCGCCCCCGTAGGCGTCCACGCCCTTCACCTTCGCCCCCAGGGCCGACTCCAGAGCGCTTATCACCCCTGCCTCAATAGTTGCGATATTCATTGTCAGAAATTCTCCAGGCTGTCCTTCGTGAAGACGCGATCGGTTATGTTCGTCGCCGGGCCCCCTTCGGTTTTTGCGGCGGGCTCTGGATCCACGCCGAGGGAGATCGTGCCGCTTGCAATGTCCCTGAGTATCCGTACCGTGTTGTCGTAGGCCCGCCGGCGGGCCTCGGGCAGTTCGTCCACGCGGCGAGCGAAGATGTTTTTAATGGCGATATCGATCGAGCACTTTTTTAAGATCGGATGCGGGGTCGCAAACGGCACCGCGTATTTCGTGCCGCAGTAGGCGTCCACCTCGGCGTCCGCGTCGGCAATAGCCTGGTCAACCACCGTTTGATTGATCTCCCCGGTGCCGTCGTCGTCCGTGAGTTCGATCAGCGTATCTTCGGGTAGTTGCGTCAGGATATCGGTCGTTGTGATGTAGGCCATCTATTCATCCTTTCCCGGGAGTACCCGCAGGCGGCACCGTACGGCCGTAAACCGCACCCCGTTTCTCAGCCGCACGTCCATTGCTCGATAGATCCCTGCCGCGGCCGCGATCTTAGGAAGCGTCACGGTGAACTGCCCCTTGCCCGCATCGGTCCACACGCCCGCCGTTTCGGCGATTACGTCGGCGCCGTCCGGATCGGATTTCACGACTACACCCACGGTCCAGCCCGTATAGTTTTCCCCGAGGTCAAACGATAGGGTCGGCGTGTCGCCCTGGGTTACGGTGATCGTCGTGCCGTGGTCCACCGTGCCGCTACCGGCCGAAACCTGGTTGACCGGGAAAACCACCTGAGCCAGCCCGGAGACATCAGCCCGGAAGCTCGCCGCGGCAGACGGATCGAAATCCACGAGGAGAAACTCGCGGCCCCAAACGATGCAGTCTGACATGTTGCCGGTAATGCCTACCGAATCGACACCCGCCGTCCAGGCCGCATCCGGCACCAGGAGCCAATACCAGCCGTCGCCGATTTCCCCAAAATCGTCCGCCGCCGCGAGGGTGATCGCCGTGCGGGCGGCGTCGGGGCCGCGCTGGTAGTAGAGGGCCAGGCCGGCCGAATTGTAGGCCAGGCCTGTTTTCGGCGTGCCGTCGCTTGTGGACTGGATAAACAGGCGGATTTTGCGGGCGGTGGTGCCGGCCTGGATTGCATTTGTCATGCGATGCCCCCTGCGTAAATGGCATACGGGTTGCGGTATAACGCCGACGAACCGGCGGACAGCGGCGGGATACCTAAGTCTACATCTGCAATTTCGAACGAACTGCCGACAATAGCATCGCCGTGAGCCCGGAGCGCATAGGCGTACGCGTAGGAATCAACCGGAGCATATCCACTCAGCGACGCTACCAGGTTCGCGCGAGCAGGATCTGAATAGATAAGCAAGGCATGCGTGGTTCCCGTGCGTTGAAATGTCAGCCACCGAGTGGATCCAACCGGCTCGGTATGTGTTTTGTATAACCCACCGCCGTTATACGTCACATATAATTTCCACGCACCAGCACTGTAATATATGCTCGCTGTTGGATACCCATATATCAGACGTTCATCTTTGAATGTCATTATGTGGTTGCTTAAAGAAATCCCCATCCTAGACTCTACTGCTAATACTGTTTGCTTACACTTGATCAAAAAATCGCCGCTGAACGATACCGGACGATAGAGCCACGTTTGCTCACCGGCCACGGCGGACAGGTCCGTCGCCGTGACTGCCGTCGGCGACACGGACAACCGATTATATGGATCCGATTTTGTCCAGAGGGTCAGGTCCTCCACGGGGTTACAGCGCCTCCCGTTGTTCGGGGGTCATGGCGGCGAGGGCGGCGAAAAATTCCGCGTCTGTCAGGGCGATACCGCCGTTATGGCGGGTCTCGAAAATCTGTTTCGCCGCCGCAAACACCGCGTCCACGTTCACGAGCGCCGACTCGATCAGGTCACTGTTGAGTTGCCGGAACTGTGCGAGGGTCCAACCCCCCGCGTGGTCGTCCAGGTATGCGTACAGGGCGGCTTTCACCTGGTAATAGCTATCACGTATGGGCCGGGTCATGGCAGACAACGTTGCAATCTCGACGGCGTTGTCGTTTGCGTAATTGTGGCGGCCGGCGATCAGCTCGGCAAGTCGTTCCCGGCGCACGACCGTCTCGACGATCCGCCGGAACTCAGCCGCCGGGGCGTGGATATTGAATTCCTCCCGTGGCACCGTCTCCGTGCCCACGGCGACACCGTCCCCGTCGTACACGGTGAACACGAGATCCGTCGCGCTGTCCGTCGTCAGCTCAACGCTGTATATGCTGAGATCGATCACGATACGTCCTCCATCTCCGGCTGCTCGTCCCGCCGGGGCCGCCACGCCCCGGCGGGATTTCGCTTCATTCGGTCTGCTGCATCTCCTCCCAGATGACATCCCGCTCGGCCGCGGAGATCTTCGCGTTGATGATCTCCTCAATAGCCTTCACATCCGGGCGACCATCCTTGAGCCAATGGTCCGGGTTGTCCGGATCCAGTTCGGCGATTGCCTGCTGAACGGCCGCCTTCAGGTCCTCCCCCGAGCCGCCGGAGTTGCCCGCCAGAGACGCACCGGTTACCTCCTCCACAACAAGCATGGGTTCGTCACGCAGTCGCTCGGCGGTCGCTTCGTCTACGTCCACCTCCAGGGGTTCCGTGGTGAACTTCATTCCGCACCGGTAAAAACCACGTTCCGGCACGGCCTTAACACTCAGTCGCATACGTATACCTCCTTACTCAAGTTCCGGCCCAGGCTTACGTGAGCCAGGGCACCATGAGAAGCTCGGCCGTGCCGCGCCACTTGTTCGTAGCACCTGAGGCGTCGCGTTCGTTCATGAGGATCTCGCGGGCCGCTTCTTCGTTGCCCGGATGTACGACCAGGAGCCCCGGCTTGATGCCGAGAGGTTTGCCTTCCTCGTCCTTGAGGCTCATCATGGCCACCCGTGCCGCCGCGTAGTTCGTGGCGTTCAGTGTGTCCTTCGATGCGTAGGCCATCTGCCAGAGGCCGAACCCGGCGTTGCCGCGGAGGTCCACGCCGTAGATGAACTTCTTCCGCATGAATACGGACTCGTCCTTCGGGTCCTGGAAACTCACGAACTGGGGCGGTTTCCGCGGCTGGTAGATGAGGGGCTTGATCGCCCGGGACACATCGAGCAGGTACCAGGCCGAACCCGCGCCGCCCCCGAAGTTAGACACCGTCCCGCTCCCGACCGGGTGGTCCGTATCGAAGAAGTACTGTCCGTCGTAGCAGGGGGTGTTGAAGCCGGCGGCCAGGAGTTCGAAGATCAGCTCGTCGGGATGCACCGCCGTGGCCCGGCCCATTTCGCTCACGATCGGGTTATACAGGCCAATCATATCGTCGTCCACATCGTCCCGGTCGACTTCCACGGTCGACTCGAACGGCTTGTTGACGATCGTGTAGGAATGGGCAGCCAGACTCTTTATCACCCGGTCGCCGATCCACTCCCTCAGTCTCGGGAAATGGCCGAGCCAGGCGTACGTGTTCTGCCGCCCCACGGACGGCACCCGCATGGCCACCCGGTTCCACAGGGGCGTTACGTTGCTGAACGCCTGGTTGAAAAGCGTGTTGAACGAGTTGTAGATGGCCGCGAGCGACGCCTGGTTGATGATCATCCCCCCGAGGGGGACGACCGCCAGGGCCGCGTGTTCCTGCTTCACCGTAATGCCGATTACCAGCCCCGCCACCGCGGCCACGGGCACGAAGAGTACCGCGGCCAGGAGCAGGAAATTGATCAAAACCTTTTTCATCGTTTTGTCTCCTTTCGGTTTGTTTTGCCGTCCCGGGCCCGCTACCGCAGATCGACCCAGACGCCGTCGGCGTCCACGTCGAACACCTTCCCGGCCACCGACCGGGTGCTGGCGCCGTCGGTCTTCGCCACAGTCTCGTCGTCGACCACGTAGCAGTCGTTACCGATATCGGCAGCGGTGATCAGGTCGCCCGCCGAAGAGTTAGCGAACCGGAACACGCCCTTTCGGATCTTCACCGCGACCGCGCCGTCGGCCCCGGCCGAGTTGTCCACCTGCTCGTCGAACCGGCCCAGGGCCTTGAGCGTGGTGGACGTGAAACCGGGTACGGCGTACCCGCTCGCGTTCCGGCAGGCGAGCCCCCCGGCGTAGCACTTCGTCGAGCCCGCCACGCCCAGGCTCACGATGTCCGCACTGCGGTGCGGGGTGTTTCTATCTTCCGTTAAAGCCGCCATCTTCTTTCGTCCTCCTTATTCGTTGTATTTCTGCGCCGGCCGCGGAGGATCAGTCCTCTTTGGTCGGGTTGAATTTCTTAAACGTTTCCTCGTCGATCCCCATCTGCTTGTTTACAAGCTGCTGGATCTCGTCGATGCTCCCGCCGTCGCCGGGTTTGGCGCCGCCGGCCAGGTTGCCGGTCTGGACGACCACGGACGCTTTCGACACGAATACCTTGAACCCCTCGGGGTCCGTCTCGGCGTACTTTTCGGCCCAATCTTTCTGGGCCGGGGTGATCTTGCCCGCCTGTATGGCCTGGGCCACCAGGTCCGCGGCGTCGCGTTTGTTGATCTTGGTTTCGAGTTCGGCGACTTTCGTCGCCAGGGTGCCCGCCTGCTCCTGGCCCTGCTTCATGGCCGCGATGGTGCCAAGGATCTCAGACTCGCTGGGCAAGCCTTCGATACCCAGTGCTTCGAGCACGGCTTTGTTGGCCACCTGTACGGTGGCGTCGTCCGCGGCCCTGGCCTTGTTGACCACTTGTTCGGCCGCTGTTTTGATCTGCGCTTCCGTTGCGTCCTCGGGCAGGCCGAGGAGCTTGATTAACCATTTCATGTCGTCGTTCTCCTTTCGTTGGTTAATGGATGAGGCCTTGTTTACGAGCGGCACCATGCCGTCGATGTTCGGGTCGTTGGTCAGCGCGGCGTTCTGGAGGAGCACCACACGCCTGTCGGATTTACGCACGAGAAACACGGGGCTCAGGTAGCGGTACTCTCGGCTAGCAATGTAGTTTTGGGCCCGCTCGGTCCACTCCACCACGGCCCAGGTCCCCTCCTTGCCCTTGTTGATTAACTTCTTGATCCAGCCCGCCGCCGGGGCCTCGCCGCCCGTGAGTGTCTGGTGCTCGTAGTCGATCACTATGTCGTTGGCCCGGTTTGCAAATTCTGCCAGGACAGCCGCCTGGGACTGCTCGTCGTGGAGAAAACTACCCTTCTTCGTGTTCGTCAGCCCGAAGGGGATAACCTGGACCTCCGTCGGCACCGTGCCCCCCATATCCTTCCCGACAAACAGGAGCAGGCTCTTTTCGAGTTGTTGTGTTCCCATGATCAGTTCCCTTCCGCTTCCAGATACTCCGCCGTCATCCGTTCGATCTCCGCCCAGTCCTCCCGGCTCACGCCGAGGTACGGCCTCGCGGGGATCTTCGCCTTGCGCCCCCGGCCCGCCCGGCCCCCGAACTGGTGTATCGCGGCGTAGGGTAGGACCGAGGAGATCACCACGCTCCGGCCCCGGGTCCGGTAGCTGATGCGGTTTCGCAGGTACTGGTCCTGCTGGAGAACCTTCATAATCTTCCCCCGCCGGCGCTTGCGCTTGACCGTCCCGGGCCTGAGCGGCTTCCAGCGCCGGCCCTCGGGATCCACCTCGCGGCGGAACCGCTCGTCGGTGGACGTGAGGATCATCTCGCCGATGGCCTTCATAAGCGGCTGGGGCCGCTCGATCCGCCGGGCGAGTTCCGCCAGGCGGGCCCGGGCCGGGGCGTCGTGGATCTCGATTTTCAGCACTTGACTTC
>CAYYSS010000061.1:0-11115 GCA_964474325.1 uncultured Nitrospirota bacterium | reverse complement strand
GACCGAAACCGGATCATGGCCGAGCGCATACTGCCCCGGCTCCATAAAGGCGGGGCATTTATCGCCGTGGGCGCTCTTCATCTTCCCGGAGAGACCGGACTTCTCCGTGCCCTCAGACGGTCCGGGTTCCGCGTTACACCCGGAGGGTAAATCCGTACCCGGCCGGAGAGGCTAAACCGCTTTTATCCCCAACTTCCGACCTTTTCGATTGCATCGATCCGGCGGTACGGGTAATATTAACGGGTTTAGTGTTCAATTCCTAGTAGATAAGTGGTATATTGTCGGCGGGCGGGCGCGCCGGCTGGGTTTACATTACAAATCGGGGGGTGCTTGAAAACGATGGGGGCAACGATGTTTTCCTTTCTCCTCCCACCGTTGGTGCGGTTTATATGACCCAACGCCGAACAACGGAAGAATCGACACGGGGGGCCCACGCCAAACCCTCCCGCCTCTTTGCGGTAGCGGTCGTTTCCATACTCGTGGGAGAGGGCCTTGTGATGCTCCTCTTTACCCGTCTTCCGTTTCTTTCCGCCGGGGTCGCGGCCGTCCTCGACGCCGTTCTCATCACCGCGCTTATGCTCCCTGCCCTCTACGTTCTTCTTTACCGGCCGCTGGTCGAACACGGTCGGCTCCGTGAACGGGCCGAGAGCGAACTCCGCACGCACCTGGTCCGCACGGAGCGGATGCTGGCCATCTCGGATATTCTCACCGCCACCACCGACGTCAACAGCCTGAGCGAAAACATCGTGCGAAGCGGCAGATCCCTCCTTGCCCTCGACGGGGTCACCCTCCGATTTCAGGTTGATACGGAACGTACGATCCAGACCTGTTCCATTATCGACAGAAAAGGAGAATCCGGGCCGGGCAGTCTCCCCTCGGTCGACGGCCTTGGTGACTATGTTGTCCGTAACTCCGCCTTCGTCACCGTGGATTACTTCGCGAGCGACGAACGTTTCGGCGGACCGTTTGACGACGGCGTGGTATCGGCAATCGGTGCCCCGTTGACCGTGGAGGGCCGCACGGTGGGGGTCCTTACGGGTTGTACGGAAACCCACCGCAGCTTCTCCGAAACGGACCGTCTCCTTTTCGAGACCCTGGCAAACGGCGCGGCGGTGGCGCTCCAGAACGCAGTAAATCTGGAGGACCTCGCCTATTCGGAAAAGAAGTTCCGGGATCTCTACGACCGGGCTCCCGCGATGTACCACTCGCTGGACCGTCGGGGCATTGTCGTGGAATGTAACGCCACCGAGGCCCGGACACTGGGGTATCCGAAGAGCGAGATCATCGGCCGGCCCTTCACCGACTTCCTGACCCCGGAGTCCGCCGAGGCCTTCCGGGAACAGTTCGCCGGTCTCGACCCGGCACAGCCGGTCGTTACCGTGGAACGGGAATTCCGGCGGCACGACGGCAGCACGTTCCCGGCCCGGCTGAACGTCTTCGCGGAATTCGATGAGACGGGCGGGCTCGTCGGCACGAAAACCATCGCCCGGGACATCACCGAGCGTAAACTCCTTGAAGAGGAAACCCTGAAGGCCCGCAAGCTCGAGTCCCTGGGCAGCCTGGCCGGGGGTATTGCCCACGACTTCAATAATCTTCTGACGGGAATCATGGGCAATATTTCCCTCATAAAACTCCTGTCGGCGCATACCCCGAAGATCCATGAGCGGGCATCGCAGGCGGAAACGGCGTGCAGGCGCGCGCGGGTACTCACCCAGCGTCTTCTCACCTTCGCCCATGGCGGCGAACCGGTCAAGGAAAACGTATCGCTGGCGGATCTGGTCGAAAACGAGGTCTCCTTCACCCTCAAGAACCGGCCGATCCGGTACAGCTTCTCCCGGGGCGAAAACCTTCCCCGGGTAAACGCGGATCCGGGCCAGATGAGCCAGGTGTTCCACAGCATCGCATTAAACGCCGTTGAAGCCATGCCCGAAGGCGGCAGTGTCTCGGTCGACTGTGAAAGCTGCGTCCTCCCCGCGGGCAACCCGTTTCAACTCCGTTCCGGTACGTACGTACGGGTACGTATCCGCGATACGGGTCCGGGGATCCAGAGCGGGAATATCGGTCGGATCTTCGATCCCTATTTCTCCACGAAAAAGAAGGGGAGCGGTCTCGGCTTGGCGATGGCCCATTCCGTTGTATCGAAACACGGCGGCCATCTGGGGATTTCCTCCCCTCCCGAGGGGGGGACCACGGTGGACGTCCTTCTTCCGGCAATACCGGCCGAAACAGAGCCCGCGGACAAAACCGAGCCTTCCGGGTCCGTCAAGGGGGCCCGCATCCTCGTCATGGACGACGAAGAAATCGTTCGGGACGTGGCGCGGGAACTCCTTACAACCATTGGGTGCGTTGTCGATACCGCCGGAGACGGCCGGGCGGCCGTGGAACTGTTTCAAGCGGCCCGGGACGAAGGGGCTCCCTACGCGGCGGTGATCCTGGACCTTACCGTTCCGGATGGGATGGGAGGGATCGATACCCTGGCGGCCCTCAAGGAAATCGATCCCGCGGTGTCGGCCATCGTCTCGAGCGGCTACGCCGACGACCCGGCCATGGCACGGTACCGGGACTACGGTTTCTGCGACGTAATGGCAAAACCTTACCACGCCGAGGATCTCAGCGCCGTCATTTTCCGTGTTCTTTCCCGGGCGGCGGCGGATTAGCCTCCTTCGTGGTCCGCGGCGGACGCTGACGCAGCCCGGTTCTGAATTCGATCCTTCTTGACTTCCGGCACCTCGAAAAATTATTATTTAGTTTCAAATATTTACGCTTTTTCAAGGAGTTTCCGTGGAAGAACCGAATGAAATCATGCGTCTCCGCATGGAGACCGCCAAGAATCTCCGGGAACAGGGAATCGATCCCTACCCTGTCGAACCCTTTGCCGTAAGCCATCACGCCGCCGACCTTCACCGCGACTACGGGGACACAACGGCTGAAACCCTCCAGGAAACCCGGCCCTCGGCCGCGGTCGCCGGCCGGATCACGGCCTTCAGGAGGTTCGGCAAGGCGGCGTTTGCGGGTATTCAGGACGAGACGGGGACCATCCAGGTCTACTTTCAGAAAAACAACCTCGGTGACGATTTCGCGCTCGTCAAGAAACTCGACATCGGCGATATCATCGGTGTTCGGGGCCGTATGTTCCGGACCCGGACGAATGAACTCACGGTAGACGTGGAGTCGTTTTCGCTCCTTACAAAATCCATCCGCCCCCTTCCGGAAAAATGGCACGGATTAAAAGACGTGGAACTCCGTTACCGGCAACGGTACGTGGATCTGATCGTCAACCCCGAGGTCCGGGAGGCCTTTCGCATACGCAGTAAGATCGTAAGCGGGCTCCGGAGTTTTCTGGAGGATAAGGGTTTTATGGAAGTCGAAACCCCCATGATGCAGACGATCCCCGGCGGCGCGGCGGCGCGGCCGTTCAAGACCCATCACAACGCCCTCGGGATCGATCTCTTTCTCCGGATAGCGCCCGAACTTTATCTGAAACGCCTCCTTGTCGGAGGGTTCGAGCGGGTCTACGAATTAAACCGGAATTTCAGGAACGAAGGGATTTCAACCCGTCACAACCCGGAATTCACCATGCTCGAGTTTTACATGGCGTATGCGGATTACTACGATCTCATGGACCTTACGGAAGAACTTTTCAGCTACCTGGCCGACCGGGTCCTCGGAACGAAAACTATTGCTCTCGGTGACGGGACCGTGGATCTCGCCGGCCCCTGGCCCCGGATAAAAATGCTCGACGCCCTCCGGGAAAAAGGCGTGCCGGAAGATGCCCTGTGGGATCTGGACCGGGCCCGGAGCTGGGCCCGGGACAATAAGCTCGACAACCCCGAGGCCAAGTCCCTCGGCAAGATGCTCGATCACCTCTTCTCGGAACTGGTGGAGCCGGAACTCATTCGCCCGACCTTCGTCGTGGACTACCCCGTGGAGCTGAGCCCCCTTGCCCGGCGGCATCGGGACGACGAGCGTCTTGTCGAACGGTTTGAACTCTTTATCGGCGGAAGAGAGATTGCCAACGCGTTTTCCGAACTGAACGATCCGGAAGATCAGTACAACCGTTTCCTGTCGCAGGTTGAAGACCGCTCCCGGGGCGACGACGAGGCCCATCTCATGGACGAGGACTATGTCCGGGCGCTCCAGTACGGTCTCCCGCCGGCGGCCGGGGAAGGGATCGGTATCGATCGTCTCGTAATGCTCTTTACGAACGCCGCCTCCATCCGCGACGTCATCCTCTTTCCTCATCTCAAACCCGAGACCCGCTGACACCGTGAAAACACCCGGCCGTTCATGGAGGAGACCCCGATGAAACTTCCGTACCAGATCTTCGTAGGTCTCCGATACCTCCGGGCGCGAAAACGTACCCGTTCGATATCCGTAAACACGGTGATCTCGATGGGGGGCGTTGCCCTGGGTGTTTCGGCGCTCGTGATCGTACTCAGCGTGATGAGCGGGTTTCACAGCGACCTTCAGCGGAAGATCCTCGGGGTTAATTCCCACGTGGTCGTTACCCACTACCACGGTCGCCTGCCCGACCCACAGCGGGTGGAAAGCGCGGCCGAAGCCATCCCCGGGGTCATCGCCACCTCACCGGTGGTCCTCGGGCAAGTTATGCTCTCAAGCGGACGAAAGGTCCAGGGGGTGGTCCTCCGGGGTATCGACCCGGACCGGGAAACGGAAACGACTGAACTCCTTTCGAAGATCACCGAAGGAACGTACGAAGAACTCTCCGGCACCGCCGACAGACTGCCGGGGCTTCTCATCGGCAACGACCTGGCCCTCGCCCTCGGCGTTTTCGTCGGCGACACGGTCCGGATGGTCTCCCCGGCCGAGACCCTGGGACCGATGGGGGTTCTGCCCACGATCAAGAAATTCCGCATATCCGGTATCTTCGAGATCGGCATGTTCGAGTACGACGCCAACCTCGCCTGCGCCCACATAAGCGACGTTCAGGAGTTTTTCGATCTTGGCTCCGACGTAAGCGGGGTGGAGATAAAACTCGCCGATCCCTACTCCGCAAAGAAGGTGGCGGCGACCCTGGAAAAAGGCCTGGGCTTTCCCTACCGTGCCCGGGACTGGACGAGTATGAACAAGAACCTCTTTGCCGCGCTCAGACTCGAGAAATACGCCATGTTCGTCATCCTGGTCCTCATCGTCCTGGTGGCCGCGTTCAACATCGTAAGCACCCTGGTCATGATCGTAATCGACAAGAGCCGCGATATTGCAATTCTCAAGACCATGGGGGCGACGGACCGGGGAATCCTTGCCATCTTTCTCGTCCAGGGCCTGGTTATCGGTATCCTCGGCACGGCAATCGGTCTGGCCGTGGGCTATGGAGGCTGTGTCCTGCTTGACCGCTATCAGTTCATCCGTCTCCCCGCCGACGTCTACTACCTGAACCACCTTCCCGTCCGTATGGACCCCTGGGATTTCGGTGCCGTGGCCCTCGCTGCGGTAACCATAAGTCTCCTGGCGACAATCTACCCCTCCTGGCAGGCCGCGCGGCTCGACCCGGTGGAACCCCTGCGGTACGAATAATGTTCAAGTTTATCCGTCGTTCGCTCTGCCTCGTGATCCTTACAGCGGGAGTCCTGATCTTTCTCGCGGTCTCCCGGGGCGGCGATCCCTTCCGCACCTTGGGCAGCGAAGCTGAACGGGCGGGTAAGAAACTGAAGGACATCTCGGAAAAGGCCGCCGAACGGGCGGAGCAGCTGAAAGAAGGCACCCGGGACTTCAAGAACGGAATCGACGCCCTGCGGGAGGTAAGCCGTACCGTAACGAAGGGAGTTACCGGAAAACAGGACGAAAACCAGCCTGAAAGCGACCCGGCCGCCGCTCCCGATACCGCACCCTCCGGAAAGCCTCCCCGATGATCGACGCACGCGGGATCCGGAAGACGTTTACCGTGGACACGACCCCCGTCGAGGTACTCCGCGGTGTGGATCTGGTGATCCCACGGGGAGAGTTCGTCACGATCATGGGTCCGTCCGGCGCGGGTAAGTCCACCCTGCTCCACGTCCTCGGGGCACTTGAACGCCCCACGGAAGGAACAGTCACCTACAACGGGGAGGATATATTCGCCGTCCCCCCGGCCCATCTGCCCGCCTTTCGGAACGACAACATCGGGTTCGTGTTCCAGTTCCATTACCTGCTTCAGGAATTCTCCGCCCGGGAAAACATACGCCTCGCCGGGATGGTCGCCCCCGGAGGCCCTCCCCGGGACTTGGAAGAACGGGTCACAGGGCTCCTCGCGGCCGTGGGACTCTCCGACCGCGAGGGGCACCGTCCCGGCCAGCTTTCCGGCGGCGAACGCCAGAGAGTCGCCATCGCCAGGGCCCTGGTTATGGAGCCCCGCGTCGTCTACGCCGACGAGCCCACGGGGAACCTCGACACCCGGACCGGTAACGAAGTCTTCGATCTTCTGAGAAAACTCAACCGCGACCGCGGTGTGACCGTGGTAATGGTCACCCATAACGAAGCCCTCGCCGAAAAAACCGACCGCGTCGTCACCATGCGCGACGGCCTGATAGAGGGCTGACGGGCGCCGACGGGCCGGGGGCGGAGGGAAGGTCCGCCCGCGTAATCCTCATCCTGCCATTGCCGCTTCGCAGACGAAAATCGCGGGGTCATAGTGCATAATAGTACGGCATGAGCGAACACAACAAAACGATACCTGACCCGGCGGACGTTCTTGCAGGTATTGAACTCCGCAACAGACGCCTGTCAATCCTTTACAAAATCGCTCTCACAGTGGGCAAATCCCTGGATCTTAAGTCGATTCTCGATGATGCCCTGGGCAAGATCATAGAGTTCATGGGTGTGGACTCGGGAGTGATCTACGTGATCAACGAGGAAACTCTGGAGATGGTCCCGGTGACGTTTCACAACCTCTCCGATGCGGTCGTCAGGGACCTCTGCGAGAACAGAGTCAGGGTCGGCGAGTGCATGTGCGGAAACATTGCCGATTGCGCCCGGGAGGTCATCATCCCGGAACGGGCTTCCGAGGATCCGCGGTTTACCAGGCAAACGTTACGAAAAGAGGGGATGGAATTCTACGCGGGGCTTCCGTTGAAGGCCAAGGGAAAAGTCGTCGGTGTACTTTGTGCGATTACCCACGCGCCTTATACCCCTGACGACGAACTTATCGAGATCCTGCGCGCCGCCACCGTGCCGCTTGGACTCGCAATAGAAAACGCCCGGATGTTCGAATCCACAAAGAAGAAAGCCGACCGAAACTCGAGGCTCTTGGATTTTCAGGGAATTATTGCGACCAGCAGACCCATGCAGGACGTTCTCAATCTCGTGCGCAAGGTCACCGATATCCGGTCCAGCATCCTCGTGTACGGAGAGAGCGGTACGGGCAAGGAGTTGATTGCCCGCGCACTTCACTTCAACAGCAATAGAAGCTCGACTCCTTTCCTGGCCGTCAATTGTGCCGCAATCCCGGATTCACTGCTCGAGTCCGAATTCTTCGGCTACGTCAAAGGCTCGTTTACCGGAGCAACGTCCGACAAGAAAGGGTTGTTCGAAGCCGCCGATGGTGGAACCCTTTTTCTTGACGAGGTCGAGGCCATGAGCCCGGAGCTTCAGGCGAAACTGCTGAGGGTCCTTCAGGACGGTACGTTTCACAAGGTTGGAGGTACGAAAACAATCAGCGTTGACGTGCGGATAATCGCCGCCACCAACCGGGATCTTCTCGAGGCGGTGAACCTGAAACGGTTTCGTGAGGACCTCTATTACCGGCTGAACGTCATCAGGATTGATCTGCCGCCGTTACGGGCGCGAACCGAGGACATTCCCCTCCTTGCCCGGAGCTGTATTCATCGATTTTCCGAGCGCATGGGTAAGCGGGTCTCAGGGATCTCGGACGACGCCTTGACGGCACTCCTCTCGTATACCTGGCCGGGGAACATACGGGAATTGGAAAACGCCCTTGAACGAGCTGTGGCAGTAACCGACAACGACGTCATCCGGTTGGAAGATCTTCCTCCGAATATATCCGTATCCGGAAGAACCCCCAATGGCTATCCCACTCTGGAAACCGTTGAGCGGGATCACATACGCAAAACCCTGGAGATTGCCCGGGGCAACAAAACAGAAGCTTCACGACTTCTCGGGATCGACAAAACGACATTGTGGCGCAAGCTCAAGAATACCGTCTAGTCCGGGTCGGTTGCAAATTGCAATGGTCTTAACATATTGTTTTATCACGTTTTTTTTTATAATACCCAGGGTTTCGCATCCCCTTGCATCACCGATTGATTGCATTTTGCACCGGTTCATCGTATTTTTTGGGTTCAGCTCACTGCTTGGAAGCTGTTCCGCGTAACTCTCGACCTCCAAGAAAAGCTTTGGTTGCCCCCGGTTCGCGTTTTCAGCTCAACACGGCAAAGGCAGGCCGCACATCGATATACCTTGTAATATCCTGATATTATTGCATTTTCTTGGAATCTTACCCTCTGTCCTGCAGGTACGCCTTGCGGGTACACGGAGAAACATCTCGTAATGAGGGCGAACAATCAACGGTCTGCGGCAAGAACTGGCAAACAAGTTGCATTAAGTTGTGTTGTAACTATCTAGTTGCAATGATCTTCGATCACAAATTTAGAAGGGGAGGTAACAGCATGGCAGTGATTAATGGGCTTGACACCGACAACTTGATGAAAGTAGTGGAAAGCGTCAAACAGAACTGGCAATCGGGCAAGAGTGTTTGGAAAGCATCAACCACGTGGAAAGGCGGGTTCAAGGTTGAAACATCTTCTCGCGACTTTACGTTGCAGGTTGACGAGCCGGAGATGTTGTGCGGGACCAATACGGCCGCCAACCCGGTGGAAATGGTGTTGCAGGCGTACGGGGCATGCCTGAGCATCGGGTATTCGATGAACGCCGCGGTCCGGGGCATAAACATCGAAGACATAAAGATAGAACTCGAGGGGGAAATCGACCTTCCGGGGTTCCTCGGGCTTGAGCCCCCGGAAGAACTCCATATGGACAACCTTCCGGGATTTAAGAATATAACGGCAAATGTATCGATCAAGGCCGACGCCGATGAGAAAACGCTCCAGGGACTCCATGAACACGTACTCAGCACCTCCCCGGTCGGTCTCACCCTCTCCCGCCCTGTTGCGTTGAGCGCCTCTCTTAAGGTCCTGTGATGCTCGACGTGGCAAATCCTCGTAACGTACGCGACACCGAGGCGAACGAAAAAGAGCTGTATATCGTTCTGTGTGCCTCGGGATTCGACAACATACCGAGGGTGAGGTCCGCGCTCATGTTCGCCACGCTGGCGGCCTCTGCAGAACTTCGCACCATACTCTACTGCATTCAGGACGCCGTGGATGTAATGGTGAAGGGTAACATCGAGAAACACGAGCCTCCCGGTTCCGGGCCGAGCATCGCCGGGAGACTTCAAGAAGCTGTCGAATACGGTGTGGAGATTCAGTGCTGCACCCAGACGATGGCGAACAAAGGGATAGAAGAGCACGACCTGGTCGAGGGCGCAAAGCCCGCCGGGGCCATGAAATTAATTGATCTCACCACGAGAGCAAAAGGAGCGATCTCGTTCTGAGCGACATATTCTTCCCCTAAACGGAATTAGTTTTCTTCCCCCCCCAGCCCGCCTTCCACCCCCCCCGGGAGGCGGGCTCCTTTCATTCTCACGCGCGGGCTGCCGGGACAGTTGCTCTTCTTCTGACCCGAATCCCGAAATCAGGAGGTGAACCCGGGTCTTGACATGAGGGTTTCATATGGTTATTATTCTGTGCATATACACAAAATAAGCTTTATGGAGTCTGCCGTGTCGTTCAGGGAATCAAAGTTATTTCGTCTGATATGGGTTGTGCTTGTTGTCGTATGCGCGTTTACACTTGGCTATACGCTTAATCCGCATTCCGGACGCAAACCCGGCCTGAGGTCCATGCCTCCATTCATGGGGCGAAGCATGCCGCCGGCCTTTCCCGGACGTTCCACCATGCCTTACCGGCGCTGACGGGGAGTCGCCGCATGGCCTCGGACTTACCGGACGGAAAACGCCCGCTGCTTAAGCGTATTGCCGCATTTACGAAAAACAGGCGAACGGTTCAGGTCACATCCCTCATACTTTCAAACGCCTGGTTTCTATCCTTTCTTCGCTTTATCCCCTGCGGCTATCTTCAGTGCTCCAACTGCGCCGCCTCCACGTTCACCTGTCCGCTGATCCTTGTTCAGCGCGGCGCGGTTATGGCGTCTATGGGCGTGTTCGGCGGTGCCATGGGCGCGGCCATGGCCGGAAAGATCCTCGGTTCCGTACTGGGTGCACTTGCCATGCTTGTGCTTTTCGGCGCCCTATTCGGTTCCTGGGGTTGCGGCTGGCTGTGTCCTTTCGGTTTCATACAGGACATGCTGGCGAAGATCCCGGTAAAGAAATTTCGCTTGCCGTCCTGGTCGGGCCATCTGCGCATTCCCATATTCATCGGCCTGGTGGTGGCGATTCCGTATCTTACCCGCAACATGTTTTTCTGCGATATATGTCCAAGCGGCACAATTAACAGACTCTGGCAGCAGGCCGCCGGTATCCCCCTGTTCTTCAAAACCCCTCAGGGGATATGGGCGTCCGTCTCCATCCTTTTTCTTGGCGGAATCCTGATCCTGTCCGCGTTCACGCATCGTCCGTTCTGTGCGCTGTTCTGCCCCATAGGCGGCGTTGTGGGGATGCTCAACAAGGTTTCAGGAGTCCATATATCAGTGAACCAGGAGAAATGCGTCTCCTGCGGCCGTTGTGAGTCCGCATGTCGGCAGGGCATAAATCCGGCGGAAACACCGGCGCACAGTCAGTGCTCACGTTGTCTGGAATGCACAGACAGCTGCGGATTCATCAGAACCGATATAAGGCTGTAAGCCTATACAGGGCCGCGTCTTGAGCGGTCACGTCGTCTGAAAGGAGAAGAAGAATGTCTGATCAGTCTGGTGTGAACACGGTACGATTCATGGGATACGTAACGGGGATTCTCATTGCCCAGCAGGAGGCGGATGTGCGCTGCCGGGTATGTAAGTCCTTTGCGGGTGTGGCGAAGAAGATGCGGGAGACTGTTGTGTTTCAGATTAAATTCCCCGAAAACGGGTCCGATCGTTCAGAATAGT
>CAYYSS010000060.1:0-11202 GCA_964474325.1 uncultured Nitrospirota bacterium | reverse complement strand
TCCTCCCGGGTAACGCCGTCTTTCGTGCGCAGACTCAAAATACAGGAAACGAGGACCCGAAAAGGCCTCCCGGATGTCCGGGCCTCCTGGTCCACGTAAGGATCGGGCCATTCGGACGCGGAACGAAGAAGACGGCGGATGATCCAGCCCACCGGGGTCCCGCCCACGCGGGGGATCTTTGGGCGCGGGCTAGCCGAAGCGCGGGTTCTCAACACTGCCCCCGATGGGAATGGTGTACGTTCCCCCATCGGCCCGGTACCGTTTAAGTAATCCTTCCACAAGCGGTCGGTCTCTGAGCCAGGCAGCCGAGGGCATCAGTACCACACGGCCGTTGAGCGTCCCGTTACGGAACGTTCCGCGGACCTCGGCGACGATACCGTCGGACTCCGCGCTCAGGGACGAAAGCCGTACGACGTCTGTGCCCGGACTCCAGCGCAGGGTCCCTTCGACGACGGTGACGGATTCCACGGGAAAGGCCATGCGGGCCTGAAGACGGGGGCCCGCTTCTACGTTGTAGGCGCCGAAATCCACGACGACTTCCCCCTCGTCTTCCCGGCGTACCCGGAGGTCGGCCACCCCGCCGAGGTCGAGTTCCATAACGGCCCCGACGGCGGAAAGGTCCGCGCCGGATACCCGGGCCCGAACGTCCGGCGGGCCGGGGTACATGGTGATCTCGGCCGAGACGTTCCCGCCGAAACTCGTTCCTTCAAGTACGATAACCAGGCGTCCGCTGAGGAGTTTTCCGAATACGGGCCGGACCGTGACGTTCCGGCCTACGGTAACCGCATGACCGCGGAGGGGAACCCGAACGCCCGTCGTACGGAATCCCGGAAGGGGGGTCTTGGTGAAACCTTCCAGTACCGCCGCGAGACCGGTGGCCTTCCGGATTTCGTACTCGATCCGGGCCTTGACGGTATCCGCGGGCAGGGCGAGCCAGAGCAAGGCCGGCAGGACCGTTACAAACGCGGCAATACCGAGAAACGCGAACCGGCCGCGCCTCCCCCACAGGCCTCCCCTTGCCCGCCCCTCGATCACTGCACCCGGGAGATACGCACCAGTTCCAGATCCACGTTCAGCAGTTCGGGTCTCTCGAAATCCGTACGGACGACCAGGCTCGAGACTACGAGGGCTTCCGGAAAACGGTCGATACGGAATAGAAGGTTTACGAGGGCGTTGAGGGTCAACCGGCGGAATTCGATCCGCGCCGACTCCCGGCGCAAACCGCCCGCCATCGTGACGCTTTCCCCGGGTTTTACCGCCGTGATGTTTGCTCCGAGACCGAGTCGCGAAAGAAGCGCCTCCGCCTGTTCCGTCAGCCCGGTCGTTTCCGGCGTTACCTTGCGGACACGGCGCTGGAGGGTGTCGGTGTCTTCTTTCAGGCGGCTAAAGTCCGCCCGAAGGGCGCGCATCCGGACCAGTTTGTCCTGGAGTTGGCCGGTGCGGACCCGGGCAGTCCGGAGTGTCCCGACTCCCAGAACCGCCAGGGCGGCGAGGGAGATCGAGAGCAGGACACCGAGGAGCCGGGTGCGGTGTCGAATCGCCGTCACCGCTCCGCTCCGTGAAGCCCCGACGTCTGAATAACAAAGGCCACCCGGCGATCCGGAAGAGACGTGCTCTCGACAACCCGTACCGCCCCGAAGCCCTCCGCGGCGAGTTTCCCGGTAACGTTTTCAACCGAACCGTGGGAGGCGGCCTCGCCCTTGAGCTGAACCGTATCCGGCGTTACGGAGACCTCCCGGAAAAAAGCCGTTCCGTCATTCGGCTTGGCCCTTCCCAAGGCCTGAAGGATGGAAAGGGCAGGCACGCCCTGCAGAGCTTCCCGGCGTTGCTCGAGGGCCCGGAGGGCGAGTTTGCCCTGATACAGTTCATCGGTTACGGCGCCTTCGCCGGGGGACATGGCCCGGTACTCGGCCCGGATTTCATCCCGGAGTTCGCCCTGGAGCCTCCGGGCGGCGGCGAACTCCACGGCCCAGGCGCCGGCAAGGAAGAGAATCGTTGCGCACAGCAGCGCGAGGGTTCGCCGCTGAAGGCCCCGGGTCCGGCGAAGCCGTTCCGTAACGGCGAGGTTTCCACGCCGGAGAGTGGGCCCGCCGTCTTCGACGGCGCGCATGATACAGGCAATGCGGTCCTCGTCGCCCGGCGGTTTCTCTTCGAGAAGCGTCCTGAGAACCATCCGCCCGGCGGAAACGTCCCTGGCGAAAAAACCGGCCACGTCGCTGGTGCCGACCAGGTCCGGATCGAGACCCATGGCGCCGAGGCGTTCGATCTCGTTGCGCACGACCTCTTCCCTGCCTGCCAGGACCAGGTATCCGTGAGTTTTCCCGGCCGTGGCGGGAAGTTTTGCGGCGTCCATGACCAGGGCGTCCATGGGGTCGAGAAAACTGTGTTCCAGTTCAAAGGGCAGAACGCGGCGCACCTTTTCGAGGTCGTCCAGGGGGAGTTCAACGAAGCGGAACGAGAGATCATTCAGCGGCAGGTCCAGGTAAACGGGCGCCGAGGACGGGAGGGGATGTTCCGCCGTATGCCGCGTCCAGCCTCCGTCGAGCCCGGTGCGTTCTTCGCTGAGGATGCGCCCTCCGCCCGAGAGCCTGCGGATCACAAGCTCCTCCTGCTGTCGGCGTACCCAGATGAGGTCCCCTGTCAATATTCTCTCCAGGAAAGGATTTCCAGGTCGTGGGCCACGTCCACGACCGCCTCTATTATCCGTTTAACTTCGTTTACCTGTCCAGTTGACGTGACCTGGAAGACAGAGCCTTTCACGTCGACCTTCGTATAGATTTTGCTGTGATTGCTTAATTGCCCGAGCCGGCTGTTCCAGTCTTCCGCAAGGGGGGCGATGGTCCGCTCCCGGAGGATCCGGTCGACCTCGTCGGGCAGGAAGGCGCGGATAACCTCATTGCCGCTTTCGACGCTCAGGGCACGGAGGACCTCTTCGGAGGCGGCGTTGAGGTTGAGTTCTTCTTCTTCCAGGGAGCCGGGTCTGCGGGTGTAAACCGTAACGTGGGGGCGCAGGGCCGCCACCATATCCGGGGTAAAGCCGGGGACGTTCCCGAGTTCCTCGATGCTCAGCAGGGGGGCGTTCGGGGCCGTGCCTTCCACGCCCGCACTACCCTCGGCAATACTGTCGGGATCCACCCAGTCCTTGATCCGCAGGGCGAGATCAGGATCCAGGGACAGTTCTTCGAGGAGGTGTTGCAGGGTCGCCATGCCGCCGGGATCTTCGTCGCCGTTTTCGCGGACCACGCCGTTCAGATTCACCTTGCCGTTTTCGTCTTCGATGGTTATCGAGATCGTTCCCGGTCTGCCCGGGAAGGGTTCCGGCAGGACCATCGTGTAGCGGCCCGGATGGGTGTATTCCTGGGTGGCGTACATGCGGCGGGCGAAAACCGCGGCCGCGGTGATCCCGGAGCGGGCCAGGAGCGAGGCCCGCCGGGCGGCGGAACGTGCAGCGGCCCGGGAGAGATCGAGGGAAATACGATAGGCGAACTCCGTCACCATCGCCGTGGCCAGGGCGGCTACGACCAGGACCGCTACGAGTACGACACCGTTTCGGCCCCGTCCCGTCCCGGGTCCCGTCACAGAGTTGTCCCCCTTCGGGGCCGGGCGGTCACGGACACGGGCGGCCCCCCCTGCGGAGTAATAGTCGCCGTGACGGTTTCCGGGAGACGTGACTCGCCGTCCGAATCCCAGACGGAAAACCGTTCCCCCTGAAACAGAGCGGAAACCTCAAAGGCTTCTATCCCGCCGAGCAGGGGGATTACGACCGGGTTTTCCGGGCCGACGAGGGTGCGCCCCCGCTTGATAAGTTCGTTGTTCTCCAGGGTGTATTCGTACACGACCGGGACCGCCTTTGCGGGATCCAGGCAGGTAAACGAAAGTCGCGCGGTCTTTTTTTCGAACCGGTCCCGGGTAAGAAACCGGAGAAAGGTGGACGGCGGTGTACCGTCTTCTTCCTCGTCCCGGGGGAGTACGACGGCGGCCTCGAGTTCCCGCCGCAGCCGGTCCGCGGCCCGCTGCACGGTGAGCTGCCGGTCGAGCCGTTCCGCCGTACCCGTCGTGGCCCGGTAGGTCGCGAAAAAGACCCCGTAGGCGGCGGAGAGGACCAGGCCCGTGATAGTAACGGCGATCAGAACCTCAAGGAGCGTGAATCCCCGCGCGTTCCCCCGCCGACACCCGCGGCACGTACTTGACGGTACGCCGACCGCCCGGGCTAGCGGATCCATAGGTCGAAACTGCTTTCCCCGCCCTCGTCATCGATAACCGTCACGGCGAGTCGACGGAGTCCGAGAAACGAGACCGGGCCTTCCGCCGGGGTCACGGAGACCCTGACCGTGAGGTTGTCTTCGCCCGGAATCCGGGTTTCGGCCGCCTCTTCCCGGTCGAAATTTTTTTCGGCTGCGACGGTTTCGATCAGCCGAAGGGCGGCCGTTTCCCTGCGTGCCGATCGTTCAAGGTCGGTTGCGATACCGAGGTGGTGGTTAAGGGTGACCGCCAGGGTGACGAGGAGGCCGCCCACGATCGCGAGGGCGATCAGGATTTCAATAAGGGTAAAACCCCCGTCCCCGACGCGACCCGCGCCGGACGACGTGAACGGCTCCCCGCGGCCGTTCGGTGCGTCGGAGCGGAAACCTCGATCGCCGTGTGCCATCACTCCGCGCTGAAACTGATATCACCGTAATAGGCCCCGGCGGTGTTCCCCGACTGGTCCGTATCGGTCATGATGGCCACCATGTGGATCTCATCCACGTCCCTGCCGAAGAGCCGTTTGAAATCGGCGCGTACGTTCCGTTTCTGGACGACCCAGCGCCCCGCGTTTTCCGCTCCGGACTGGACGGCGACCATGATCGAGCGTGGGGTAAACGCACTGGGCCAGGTCGTTTCCACCGCCTGAGACGACGACCAGACATAGTTGATCGCCTGCGTCTTCCAGAACGCCAGTCCCCCCGAAGCGACGATGTAAATCCGGGCCGGGTAGTCGTCGCCGCCCCTGGTCCGTTCGTCAAGTCCGTTGAAAACGCCGTCTATTTTCCAGCGCCAGGTGAGGTAGGGCGTCGCCCTGAGGTCGACGCTGATCTCCCGGTAAAGACTCACCGCGCCGCCCCGGGAATCGGCCCGCAGGACGACCGGTGTCCGGTCTTTCAGGAGACGGTACTCGGTTCCCGGAACAAAGGTTGTTCTCTCCCAGCCGTCCAGGGTTCCGGAAGAAAACCGGGCCACGGGTAATGTGCGGGAGGGTGCCGCTCCGGAGGCCGCCACGGCGAATACGGTCAGGAGCGCGCAGAGACCGGCTATGCGAAAGATGCTCATCGTGTCAGAAAGTATAGCGCGTTCTCTTCCCCAAGGCTACGGGCGCGCCCCGCCTTGCCGGCCCCTCCGGCTACAGGGAGGCGGGCAGTTCAAAGGCGTCCCGGATGAGTACGGCCCGCAGAATGCCGCCTTCGTTTTCTATGCTTACGACGTCGAACCGGCAGGGAGGAATCCTGTCGAGCCGTTTCATGTAGGTCAGGGCCGCATGGACCATGCGGCCCTGCTTGCGGCGGTCGACCGCCTCAAAGGGTCGCCCGTAAAACGATGAATCCCGGGTCTTGACCTCCACGAAGACCAGTGTTTCGCCGTCTTCGGCAACGATGTCTATTTCGCCCCGCCGTGCGCGGAAGTTGCGTGTGACGATGCGGTAACCCCGCTCTCTCAGAAATCGGGCGGCGTACGTCTCGCCGGTTCCCCCCAGGCGCTGTCGCCGGGAAAACATGCCCGATTCCCTGCGGCCAGGCTTTTCCATCAATGCCGTAGTTCGATTTCGTTGACCTCCGATGTTCCCCGGAGGATTTCGAGAAGTTTCGATAACCGGTCCGCGTCGGTCTCGTCGATACGGATACGAAAGACGGCGCCGTCGACGCTTCGTTTGCCCGTGTGCTCGGCGATATTGATCTTGGCCTGACGGAACGCCGACGAAATCGTATTAAAGACTCCGTAGACGTCTTTCGTCCGGATCTCGACGGTCCCCCCCCGTTTCTCGCCGGAATCGAGCCAGCGCAGGGGAAAGTGCTTCCGCCGGGGAACGTCCTTGAGGGTACTGCAGTTGGACCGGTGTACGTGGAGGCGGTCGCCTGCGAACACGGCGATAGGATTGTCTTTCAACGTGGGCACGCAGTGGGGGCAGAGCAGGAGGAGATCGTCGCGGTATTCCGCTTCCAGGGTCACCGCGCTCCGGCTCTTGCCTATCAGGCGCAGTCCCATGCGGCGGAGAAAGTTTTCTTCGAGGGCGCGGATCTCGTTGATCTTTTTTTCGTCGATAAGGCCCAGATCCACGAGAAGGGCTTCAACTCCTTCCCGGTCGTTGAAAAGGCCGAGCACGGTGTCCTGCCGCCGGTCCCGGCCTTGGGCCGCATCAAAAACGCCCCAGAATCGACGGGTGTCGATGTGATAGGCGAAGAGCTTCTTTTCGAGAAAGCGCAGGCCCATGGCCTCCGCCCGATCCCGGTTGCGCCGGTTGAGGAAAGACGCAATAGCCCGCTTGGTCTTGAGATTCGAGCACCAGTTCAAGTGGTCCGGCGTGAGCACGTGGGTCTCCGACGTGACGATACGGATCATGTCACCGTCGTCGAGCCGGGTATCCAGAGGGACTTTCCGTCCGTCGATCACTGCGTACGAAGCCCGTTGGCCCACCTCACTGTGAATCTTGAACGCAAAATCCAGTGCGGTTGAAGACCGCTCCATATCAAAAGGCTGACCGTCTTTGGAAATCACGGTGATTTCTTCGGGGTTATGGTGGGCAAACACCTTTTCCAGGTCCCGGAAATGGGTCTCGCTTTTCAGATACGATTCCAGGTGACGCATATATTCCAGGTTCATGGCCCGATCGTCGCTGAAACCGTAGGTAAGAATTCCCTTGCGGTTAAAGGTATTGAAATCGACCGTGGTTATGCCGATCGGTACCTTAACGCCTTTATGCACCACGTCCACGTCCAGGCTCCGGTAGTTGTTGTACTTGGGGGAAGATACGAAATCGTGGATCGATCCCCGGACGTGGATAAAGAGTTCGTTGATGCGTCCGAGGAGACGGTAGATATCCTCCCGGTCTTCGGTAAGGAGGTTCAGGCGGAAGACTTCGGACAGGGTAACGTCGTCGTAACGATCCTTTCGGAGAAACGGGCGCCAGTATTCGTTGGTGGAGACGAGACGTATGCCGTGTTCCGCGGTGGCGGTTCGGATTTTTCGTTCAACCTCGTCCAGGTCCTGCCGGTGTCGCCGGGTGAGGGACTTGACCCGCTGGCTGTAGTTTTCGACCTGCTCCGGGAACAGAACCTGGCAGCAGAGCAGTTCCAGCTGATCCGCAATATCCGTCAGGGCCAGCCGGTCGCAGATCTTATGGTAGATATCCAGGGTTTCCCGGGCGATGCGCTTCTGCTTCTCCACCGGCAGGTGATGGATCGTGCGCATATTGTGGAAACGGTCGAAGATCTTGATGAAGAGAATGCGGGGATAACGGAGCGAAAGCTGGAAAAACTTATCGAAGGATTCGATCTTCTGATTCTTGATCTTCGTGAGCCCCTCCACCACCCGGAGCACGGGCTGGCCGAACCGCTCAGCGATAACCGCGGGGTCCACGTCCGTGTCTTCCAGGATGTCGTGAAAGAGGCAGGCGTAGATCGTCGTGGGGTCCGCCATATGACTGGACGAGATATCCAGGGCAATGCTCAGGGGATGATAAATATAGGGGTCGCCGTTTTTCCGGAACTGCCCCTCGTGGGCCCTGCGGGCGAACTCCACGGCCTCGTGCAATTCATCCCGAAACTTGATGATTGTTTCGTTTGACAGCAGACGCCGGGAGTGGATAATGGCGTTTTCCAGAATACGGGTCTCGAAGTCGTCGATCCGCGCCTCGACCTCGGCGTTTCGGCGATCGGCACTTGAACCCTTTGCGGTGGTCAGACCCTCCATTTATAACTATACTACTTTTATCGTGTTCGAATCGGTCGGTTTATGCGATGGGCAAGGCAGGCCGCGCCGAAACCGTTGTCGATATTCACAACGGCCAGACCGGGAACACAGGAATTCAACATGGCCATGAGCGGGGTGAGACCCCCGAAGGAAGTCCCGTATCCGGCGGACGTGGGCACCCCGACGACCGGGCCGTTAAAGAGCCCGCCGACCACCGACGGAAGGGCACCTTCCATGCCGGCCGTCACCACGACGACCCGCGCCGCGGCCAGATCGTCCCGGATATCCGTCAGCCGATGGATCCCCGCAACCCCCACATCGGCAACCAGCTTGCATCGGCTTCCGAGGAAGCGAAGGGTCTCCTGAGCCTCCTCGGCAACCGGAAGATCGGCCGTGCCGGCGGTGAGGATCAGAACACGGCCCGCGGGTTTTTTCCCGCCCGCCCCGGGGCCGTAAAGGGCGACGGTGCCCGCCCGGGGGTTGTGGACTGTCCGGACGCCGCGCCCGAGAGACTCAAGGGCCGTAACGTGATCCGCTTCGGTTTTCGTTACAAATGCGCGTCCGCTGCGTTTCAGCAGAGTGCCCGCAATATCGGCTACCTGCTCGGGTGTTTTTCCCGCGGCAAAGACAACTTCCGGGATCCCCTGGCGGAGTGTTCGGTGGTGGTCGATGCGGGCAAACGCCAGGTCCTCGAAGGGGAGGTCGCGGAGGGTCTTCAGGGCGTCCTCCAAACCGAGCGCCCCCCCCTGAACGTCACGGAGAAGTTTCTTCAGCCGGCGCTGGTCCATCCGTGAAACTCGGATTTCGGACTGCGGGACATGAGTTCCCGCACCGCCGTCTCGGGAGAGCGACGGTGGTACAGAACGCGGTAGACCTCATTGACGATGGGCATCTCCACATCCATTTTGGCGCTCAAATCACGGGCCGACCGGGCCGTGGCCACCCCTTCCGCCACCATGTTCATATCGTCCAGGATTTGCTTCAGGGATCTCCCCCGCCCGAGTTCAAGTCCGACACGTCTGTTCCGGGACAGGTCGCCCGCGGCCGTGAGGACCAGGTCCCCCAAGCCGGACAGGCCGGAAAACGTCGTGGGATCGGCACCCATGGCCACACCGAGACGGATCATCTCCTGGAGCCCGCGGGTGATGAGGGCCGCCCGGGCCGAATGCCCGAGACCGAGCCCGTCGGAAATACCCGCGGCGATCGCCATGACGTTTTTCAGCGCCCCCCCCAACTCGGCCCCGATCAGATCGTGGTGGGTGTAGACGCGAAAATAGGGAGATGTAAACAGGGCCTGCAGGCGCTCCGCGGCGTCGGTGTCGTCCACCGCCAGGGTTACGGCCGTGGGTTTCAGCCGGGCCACTTCCTTTGCGAAACTGGGCCCTGAGAGCGCCCCGATGGTTATCCGGTCGCCGAAGAGTTCCGTCAAAATACCCGAAGGGGTCAGCAGGGTCTTTTTCTCAATTCCTTTGGAAGCCGTGACGATACACGTGCCGGGCGCCACGTGACCGCGAACCTTGCGGAAGACCTTTCGGATGAACTGGGTGGGAACGACACAGACCACCGCTTCTGCGCCGTCCAGGGCCTCCCGCGCCGACACGGTTGCGGTGACGGTTTCGGGGAGCCGGATGTCCGACAGGTACCGGGGGTTCAGGCGTTTTTTCCTGATTCCCTCAGCGACCTCTTCTTCATGGCACCAGAGCAGTACCTGCCGGCCGTTCGTGCCGATAAGGTGGGCAAGGGCGGTACCCCAGCTCCCGGCTCCCATAACGGCAACGGTCTCAGGCATAGAATTCTCTCCTCGGATCCTCCCGGCAGAGCCGTTGCGGGGAAATCCACCGCTTCCCCTGCCGGTGATGTTGAACCGATTTTGTAAACATTCGGCCCGTTAATAGTAAACTATTTGCCACTATGGGACAATTGAACGGAACCAAAGGGGGCGAAGCGCCGCCGGACGCGGAACAGGCCGATAGCCGGGGCCCTGCCGGGACGGACTTTATCCGCGGGGTTGTTTCCGCCGACGTGGCCGCCGGTCGGAACCAGGGGCGCGTAGCCACCCGTTTCCCGCCCGAACCCAACGGGTATCTTCACATCGGACACGCGAAATCCGTGTGTCTCAATTTCGGCATTGCCGAGGAGTTCGGCGGAACCTGTAATCTCCGGTTCGATGATACGAACCCGATAAAAGAAGAGCGCCGATTCGTCGACGCCATCAGGGAAGACGTCCGCTGGCTCGGATACGATTGGTCCGGGAGAGAGTTCTTTGCGTCGGATTATTTCCCGGATCTGTACGACCTGGCGGTGAAACTTATCAGGAAGGGGAAGGCTTACGTCTGCGACCTGGGGCCCGAAGAGATCAGAAACTATCGCGGTACCCTGACCGAACCCGGACGGGAAAGCCCGTTCCGGGACCGGCCGGTGGACGAGAATCTCGATCTCTTTTCCCGTATGCGGGCCGGAGAGTTTCCCGACGGAAGCCGGGTGCTCAGGGCAAAAATAGACATGTCCTCGGGCAACCTCAATATGCGCGACCCGGTGATGTACCGGATTCAGAAGACCCGGCACCACCGGACCGGGGAGACGTGGTGCATCTATCCGATGTACGACTTCGCCCACCCCGTGTCCGATGCCCTGGAAGGTATCACGCACTCTCTGTGTACGCTCGAGTTCGAGGACCATCGGCCCTTGTACGATTGGTTCATCCGCGAGTGCGGGTTTGAGCCGGCCCCGCGGCAATATGAGTTCGCCCGCCTCAATATGGGGCATACGGTCCTGAGTAAACGGAAACTCCTCGCCCTGGTGGAAGGGGGATACGTGGAGGGGTGGGACGACCCGCGGATGCCCACCCTGGCGGGCCTGCGGCGCCGGGGGGTTCCGCCCGAGGCCATACGGGATTTCTGCAACCGCATCGGCGTGGGGAAACGTGAAAGCGTTGTCGAACTGTCGCTCTTCGAGCACGTGGTCCGGACCCGGCTGAACCGGGAATCTCCCCGGGTGATGGGGGTGCTCCGCCCCCTCAAGGTGGTCATCGAAAACTTCCCGGAAGACGGGACGGAACACCTGGAGGCGATCAACAACCCGGAAGACCCGGCGGCGGGGACCCGGACGGTTCCTTTTTCCCGGGAACTGTACATCGAACGGGACGATTTCATGGAAGACCCGCCGAAGAAGTTTTTCAGGCTCGGTCCCGGACGGGAGGTCTGTCTCCGGTTTGCGTTCTTTCTCATGTGTGTGGATGTGGCTTATTATTTGGCTACCGGT
>CAYYSS010000059.1:0-11325 GCA_964474325.1 uncultured Nitrospirota bacterium | reverse complement strand
GAGCTTTCCCCCGGCCGCTTATCAAGTTTCATACCGTAGTCTATACGCAACGGCCCTACGGGCGTCGCATAGCGGATACCCCCGCCGATGGTAAACCTGAGATCGGTGGGGTCCAGATCCCCCGTTTCTATCCAGACGTTACCGCCGTCGAGAAAGAAAACCCCGCCAAGATCCCGCCATACCGGAAACCGCATCTCGGCGTTGATGGCGATAAACGAGTTCCCACCCGTGGGTGTGTCGTCGTCACCCTTGGGCCCGAGTTCGTCCTGGTCGAACCCCCGTACCGAGGTCCGGCCACCGAGAAAAAACCGCTCCACCAAGGGTAACTGTTCGGTATCGAGAAGGCCCTGGGCAATGCCGAGCTTGAGGGAAACGGCGGAGACGATGCCGTAGGGGTGACGGCGGTATTCGCTGTGCTGAAGGGTCAATTTGACAAAATCCGTTTCCGACGCCAGGTACTTTGATGCGAGCGTGAGGATGGCGCCGTTAACCGTCCCCGCTTTCGGATCAAAGGGATTGTCGCGGGTGTCCCTTACGATCGATGCGGTAACGCTCGATATCCCCAGGGTACCCACATCCTCCCGGCTCAATTGTTCTCCGGGAAGAACGTTAAAGGTATCGACAAAGGCATACTCGTAGGCGAATGTGGACTTGACGTGGTTTCCGTAATCCCGATCCACGGCCGAACTCAGCGAGGCGCGCCGTTGTTCCCAACGGGTCTCCCTGGTATCGGCGTTAACCACCCGTTTCCGCTCCAAGAGGATACTGGAACGCAGAGGCAGGTCGTATTGTCTGAGTATCCAGGGGTCAGTATAGGTCGTGAGGATGCGTCGCTCAAGACTGCCGTACTCCCCACGAAAGGTGACCGCACGATTTACCCCGCCGAGATTCCGATACCCTATTTCAACCGAGCCTCGAAAACGGTCGTAATTGCCGAATCCAAGACCGAATTCGATATAACCGGGTTTGGCCTCCCGCACGTTCACGACGATATCCACGATATTACCCGTCGATTCCAGGGTATCGACCTGCACTTCCGAGAAAATCCCTAACCGGTAGAGTTTTCGCTTTGCAACCGGCAGAAGCGCCGGACGGTACGGCGTCCCGGTCGTTATACCCATCTCGCGAATGATCAAGGCGTCCCGTGTACGCCGATTACCCCGGACGATGATCTTGCCGAAGCGTGCCACCGCGCCCTCCTCTACGTGGAAGACAATCGTAGCCCACTCGCCGTCGGGGGTAAACACGGGCTGGACCTCAACGCGGGCCCGGGTGTAGCCCGCATTCAGATACTGGTCCTGAATCCGATAACGCGCCTCGAGAAACGCCACTTCGTCGTAGGGAAAACCCTCCTCGATACCGAGTTCGAGCAGTAATTGCCGGGGATCCATCATCTCCATCCCGCGAAAGCGTATCTCCCGGACCCAGGTCCGGAGCCCCCGCTGAACCCGGTACCGGACCACGGACTGCCGCCCCTCGTCTTCATAACCGATAAAGGGACCCTCAACGCGGGGATCCAGGAATCCCAGCCGCCTGAGGGCCGTGCGGATCCGGTCCGCATCCGCTGCCGCCCGGTCTTCAAAGCAGGCCCGGCCCGGCCTGTTTTCCATCACATCCGCTATTTGCTCCGCGTACTCCTCGACCCCGTCGATAACGATATTCTTCACCTTGCACCGGGGACCTTCTTCGACGAAATACCGCACGAGGGTCCTGTGCGGTCCCGCTTCAAACGACGTTGCAAGCTGGGCGAACGGGTAGCCGCGTTTCCGGTAAAACCGTACGATGCGCCGAGCCGATTCCTCGATCTCCGTCTCTCCCACCGGACCTTCTTCCCCGAGGTAAATCTGCTCGCGGAGTTTGCGGTCGGAAAATGCCTCGTTTCCTTTAAAACGGACTTTAATCTGGGGGCCGGTCTCCACATGAAAAACAAGGACGTCGTCGTCACGGATGTAGGGGGTGACCGTTACCTGCGGGTAGTCCCGTTTCCGGTACCATTCCTCGAGCCGTTGAGCGTCCTCCTTGTGCCGGAACGAGTCGGCAATCCGACCCTTTGTGGTGTAAACCCGCAGGATGGCATTCCCCTCATCGGGCGCCGCCTCCAAAACCACGTCGCGCAATCTGCGGGGCCGGCCTTCAGAGATCGTGAGCGTCAACCGCACCCTCCGCTCGCCCTTCTTGGACCAACCTATCCTGGCCTCAGGAAAACCGAACCCGCGCACCGCGGACTGAAGTGCCGCAACCGCATCCCGTACAATCCCCTCATCGTAAAAATCCCACCGTTTTACGGTAAACGTTTTGAGGATGCGTTTTTCCTGCAACAACTCCGCTCCGGTGACGGAAACGGCCTCTATCCTTGGTTTTTCCTTTGCCTCCACGACAAGATCCACACCTCCGTCCCGGTCCGTACGCCGTACGACGAGATCGTCGAAAACCCCCTTTTCGAAAAGACGTCGCAATCCCATCCGGAGTCGAGCGGGGTCGTATCGATCCCCGGAACGTACCTCCAGAAGGTCCCGCACAACCTTTTCCGGTACTTCGTGAAACCCCCTGAGGCCTACGGTTCGTATCACCGGACCGGCCCGGTTTCCGTCTCTCGCCGACCATCCGCGTCCGGCGGTGGGGATGGAGAGGAAACTCAACGCCACGATTACCGCCACGGTGCGGGACCACCTGCGGGCGCGGACGGTCTTCACCCACGGACCGGATGGAGCGATCATTCGAATTCAAATCGCAGACGTACGTCTACGCCGATGCTTCCCAGTTCATCCCTCATTCCGACAAGCGACACATTTCGGTTCATTTCATACTCGACCTTCAGAAACTGTTCTTCGGTGGTACCCACGTTGGTCGAATAGGTTACATTAACCCGGTCGGACAGGAGGCGTTTTCCTACCGTCAGCCGGGGGCCGATGGCGCCGGTTGTCGTATCCACGTAGGGATCGACCTGAAACCGGTCGAAACCGGTGACGGTCTTGATACGGCCTTCGATGGTATCCTGGAGGCTTCCGGCCAGAAACGATGCCGCTTCCGAAGCACCGACGGCTCCTTCAATATTTTCCAGGTCCTGCCCGACCTTCCCAACGGTTAGCAGGGAGAGGATATCCACTTCACTCAGCGGCGGATCGGAAAAGAGCGACAGGGTAAGCCGGTCGATGGGGCCGTCGAGGCCAAGCCGCACTTCATAACCCTGAGTCTCGGTGACGGCGTTGATTGAGAGAATCGGATTCAGGCTTGAAGGATCCAGAAACTCCGCACTACCGTTCAATATTTCGAATTCCTTGCTCCGGAAATAGACACTTCCCCCGTTTGCCTCGAGCCGCCCCATAAGCCGGGGTGAGCGCGCATTTCCCCGAAGATAGACGTCCAGATCCAGTGACGTACGGGCAATATTGTTTTGGACGATAACGCTGTCCTCACCGGAGACATGAACATTGAGTTCGGCCCTTTCGTACCAGCCCGACCCGCCTCGGATGCGTTTGCTCCTTTTTGCTTTCAATATCCACTCCCGCCAGTCTACCCGGCCGGTATAGAACGCCCGTTTCAAGTCGATGTCTCCGCTGAGTACCGTACGGGACGTATCATGATCCAACACGAGATATCCATCCATTTCCACGAAGAGATCCGGGGAAACCCGGACCCCTACGTTCTTGGTCGTGAGTTCGCCCTGGACCGAGGTGACCGCGAACCCGGCGATCCGGGCGATCCCCGTAAACGAAACCGTCCCATCGCCGATCCGGCCCTTGAGCGCGGGAACCCGTATCGCTTCTCTATCTATAAGAACCGTACCGTTAAGGTCGCTGATGCGAATCGGAGTTTCCCCGACCATGAGATCGCCTCCGCTCAGTTCAAGTCGGCCTTCAACCGTGGGGTGCGTCCAATCCCCTTCAACAGCCATGGTCAGATGTGCCGTGCCCCGAGCCGATTCGAGACCATCGACAACGCCGGCGACCAGCGCCAGGTCCAGTGCGCCTCGGGCTTCGACATTGATCTCCCTGCCGGGGACGACCGTGCCTTTTACGTTCAACTCGGTCTCCCCTTGGGCAAATCGCACCGCATCCCAAGTCAGGCGATTATTTTCAAAGGATATAACAACGGGGTGGGTAGCCTGGAAATTAATGTCTTCCCGACTGACACCCACCGAAGCCAGGTAAAAAGTCCCGGTCAGGGGGACGTTTCCCCCGCGAAAGACCGCGTTTCCTTCCAGAGAAAACCCCAGATTGTCGGGAAGGGAGGGCTTCATTCCCCGCAAAAGGTCCCCATAGTCGTCATCCCTCAGCGTAGTCCTCACCGTCCAACCGCCCATCTTCCCTGTCGATAGTGTTCCCTCGACCTTCGCCCGTCCCCCGAGCAGTGTGCCCCGTCCTTCAATACTGCCTTTGCTCATATCGAGCAATAGTTCTCCGTCGCCGAACGGCACTTCGCCAAGGACCAGATCACGGAGCGCTATAACGCCTTCCATGCGTCCGTCCGTCCCGCACTGGAGTCGTCCGTCGATAACGCCCGTAAGCCCCTCGGGCACCCCGGGAATCTGAACGAGATCTATCCCCCGCGCTTCGAGATCGAAACACACCCGTCCGCCCGTCGTATACACGCCGGAGGCTGTCAGCATACCGTCGCGAGCGGAAATCGAAAGATGCTCGACCCGGGTTTCGTTATCCGCAGTCGTCATTTTTACGACGGCCCGTTCAAAGGGGTGACCGAACACGGTGCCCTCCGTGACCAGCGCCTCGACTCCCACGGCCAGTTTGTCCCCTTCTCCGCTTACGTATACATCTCCGGCGGCACGGCCCATGAGCGGCGACTCTTTTTCGAACCACGAAGAGATTTCGGCGAGGGGAATCCCCGTGGAAGACGCATGTACGCTGTATCGAGGGGCCCCCATTCCCTGAGCGGACCATTCGGGAAACGTGAGTTCCCCTTCGATTCTGAATCTCGACTCCCCCGCCGAAACCCGGATATCCTCCAGTTTGAGCTTCCCGTAGGACCAGCCGACTCGCCCCGCCGCGGTCTGAAACGGGATCCGGTCTACGCGGCCGTCGGACACACGCATCTCGCCGCTTACGACCGGAGACCCGGGAGGACCCGTTATACTGCCTGAAAAGAGGACATTCCCTTCGAGGACAAGCTTACGGGGCGGCACGAGGCGTCCGAGGTCTTCTCCGTACAGCCCCACATCGAAGTTCAGCCATTCGTTGTCCAGATCGACGCTCCCCTCCCCCCATGCACTGTAACCGACGCCGTAGAGACTCAGATTGCTGAGCGACAGCACACCTTTCTCGAGGTTGAAACGGCCAAAGGCCGTTCGAATCCGGCCGACGACATCTTTGCCCTCCCCATCAGATTCATAGGCGGCCGTGCCGCTCAGCTGAATGTTTCGCCAGTCGCCTCCTGAGCCGCGCACTTGCATGACCCCGTTTACCCTGCCTTCCCGATGGGGGGGCACCCAACCGACGTATTGAAGAAGCCGGTGACTCGAGACGTCGATAACGTCCGTCGAAACACGGTAGGAGACGGGATGATCAAAGTCCAGATCGACGGTCCCCCGAGTAACACGCCCTCCGAGAACTTCGCCGTCGACTTCGTCGAAACGAAGTGCGGTTCCCTGCCATCGATACCTGCTGGTAAGGCTGACCCCGGTCAGTCCCACGATAACCCCGTCGTTGATGCGCGCGGTACCGGTACTCACGCCCGAACGGAGCTTGCCCTGATACACACCTTCGGCATGGGCGGGACCGCTCACGTAGGGGGGCAGGCTGAAGAGGTCAAGAACATCTTCCACCCGGGCGGAGGCCTCCAAACGGACGTCGACCTCGGGGTCGTGGATAAGTTCGGCGGGCGTTCCCGACACGAGCCCGTCAAAACGTACGTATCCCGCCGTTTCAGGACGGCCGGCGATCCGTTGAAGAAGGGCCAGGGAAACCTTGCCTGAGACGTCGAACGCGGACTGGACACTTGATATCCCCCCTGCCGCTTCGATCCAGTCGCCGTCGGACTCCATCCGGAGACTGGAAAACTCCGCCTGGCGCCCGGCCCACGAAACGGCCCCCCGGACGCGTGCCTCGACAACCGTCGTACCGTTCTTCTCGAAGAACACGCGCCCCAGCTTCAAGGAAAGTTTCGGACGTTTGCCCGGAATAAGCCGGGCGGAACCCGCGACACTGCGCACACGCAGACCCGACTTCGGAAATGTAACCGCAAAGGCCAAATCATCGACCAGTGCACGCTGGACCGTCACGGTAAAGCCTCCGCCGACCGGAAAACCAATGTTGTCGATGCCCTCCGCCAACGGTTCCGGCACGGTGTCGAACAGATCGATCGTTCCGGGGGGCGGGCCGTAGATCGTGAGCCCGTCGACCACCAGATAACGGACCTCAATGGCTTTCGACAGAATGCGTGTCAAACTCACGTGGCCCCGCACGGTCTCGGCACGAGCAAGAGTAGTGTTGTCGACACCCCGCAGTTCGCATCCGCGTGCCTCGATATATAGGGGGAAGAGATTGACGACGAGTTGATCGATTTCTACGGAGAGTCCGGTTTTCTGTTTAAATACCGGCAGGATCTCGTCGCGTACGTAATGGGTAAGATGAGGACCCCGGGTCAAGCCGTACACCCCCGCCATCGCCGCAACGATCAGGACCGCGACGATACCGACCAGCACGAAACGACCGAGCCTCCGCCGCCATCTTGTACGGTCGCCCTTCCCGGCCGGTCTTGTAGGACCTTCGGGGTTATCCGTCACGATCGCCTTCAGGCCTTGATTCCCAGCGGCCTGCCGCGAACAAATGGTCGGCTATGAGAATCGATATCCCGCTGCCTGCGGCGGGGCAGTTCATTTGCAGGTCTGGAGAATACGCCCGCATTGAGCCGCCGCTCTTGTCCGGGGACTCGGAAAACGTCTTGTGCAATGATCCGCCGACGGCTCCGGGCCCGGCCGTAACCAAAAAGTAACTCATACTCACCTACCCTCTTGCCGTTTGCTACATGCGTTGTTAGCTGCAAATAATACTATATACTGTTACGCTTCCGGGCGGTCGCGCCTGGGGGGGAATTATCGTAACAATCTTGTTCCACCTTGGCCAAGAACTTAATACGAGTCCGGCGGCCTCAAGAAAATCCGCAACACGGCATGAAGGGCGCAGGCGAGGGGCTATGGGCGAGGGGGGATGAGATGCGGGAAGACGTTAGACGTGAAAAGCCTTTCCTTCTCCCGTCTTCCTTGTTTCTTCTCCCTTCTGACTGCCGCCGAAGGCGGGTGCTCGGCCTCGTGCAAGGGGGGAACGAAGGAAGAAAAATCCATTTTTGGACAAAAGTGTCCGGGAGAATTCAAGTTCTTTCTCGATGTGTCGATAAAGACGGCAATCGGTATATGTTTACCGACACCGGAAACCTACTGGAAGGGGATTTCGCATGGAAACGTCCATTCTTCTTGAAAGCGGCACCAATGAACTCGAGATTGTTGAATTCAGGATTGACGAACAGCTCGACGACGGGGGGCTCCACCGAAGCGACTACGCCGTTAACGTCGCGAAGGTTCGGGAGATTATCCGGGTCCCGGAACTCACGGAGGTCCCCGACGGGCACCCGGCCCTGGAGGGTGTCTGTACGTTGCGTGATAAGGTCATACCTATCGTAAACCTGCCGAAATGGCTCAAAAAGAACCGCGGCAGCCTCGTGCCTGACAAGGTCATCGTCATGGAATTCAACCACGTCACCGTCGGGGTATTAGTACACGGCGTTTCCCGTATCCATCGTCTTTCCTGGACGGACGTGGAACCGCCGGTTCAGATGATGGAGGAAGGAGCCGTAACCAGCGTTGTCCGGCTCGACAACAAGATTATCATGATCCTGGATTTCGAGCGTATCATCGGCGAGATATGTCCGGAAACGGCCCTTCAGGACCCTGACTCACTCGACCTCCAGCACAATACGGCCCGGGCCTCGAAGACAGTGCTTATTGCGGAAGACTCCGGTTTTATCCGGAAAAATATGAAAGCATCCCTGGACCACGTCGGGTATCGGGTCGTTCAGGCCGAAGACGGCCAAAGCGCCTATGACATACTATGTAATTATAAAGCGATCGGCGGGAATATCACGGACCACGTCAACCTTGTCATCACGGACGTGGAGATGCCCAGGATGGACGGCCTCCACTTGACGACGCTGATCAAAGAAGATCCCGTGTTACAACCACTCCCGGTCATCATCTTTTCGTCCATGGCTTCAGAGGCCAATGCCAGGAAATGGTCAAGCCTCGGGGCCTATAAGATCATCACAAAACCGGATCTCGATAAGCTCGTCCATATCGTCGACGACGCCACTATTTGAGGGAAAGCGCCCCGGAAAACCGTCGACGGCGGCGGATATTACGTAGATACTCGCGTTCCCGCCTTCGCACGGTTGACGACACAATGCGGAAAATCCCGGGACGGAACACACCACCCTTGACCGTCCTTTAAACGCCGCATCAATCCCTGCCGTATTTCCGACGGACCATTTGCGACGTTACGTATCGTAACGCCGCGTTTGACTCATCCTTCTGCGAAATGCTACTTTTTCTGACGCCGCAACGGGAAGTTATTCCTCGGCGAGCCTCTCGGCCCGTCGTGTTCATCGGGTTTGGTCGCGGGGGGCGATGGGCCGTGTGGATACAGGGCGCATGAAGGAAATTCCATTGATGTACGAATTGGATCGGACACGTTTTTCGGGCGCAACCGAAAGGAGGCGTGACCACTCGTAGAAGGAGCGGAAACGTAATGATATTTCGGGGACAGACTCTTTTCGTCCAAAACGCCCAAACGGCGGCGGACCTTCCGGAAGCCGTACGGATCGGGCGCAACGGAATCCCCGCCGGCGTATATTTTTAGACTGTACTGGATACGACAAACGTGAACGCAATATTGGAACGCATCGTTCGAGAGACCGACGAAGAAGGGCTCAACATGATTCACATTCTTCAAAAGGTCCAGGACGCTTTCGGATATGTTTCCGAGCAGAATATAGATTGGTTATCCGCCCGTCTCGATGTTCCCGCAAGCAGGTTTTTCGGCGTGATTACATTTTATCCGAAATTCCGTACCCGCCCGGCGGGGACGAACACCCTGACCGTCTGTTCCGGCGCCGCCTGCCATATCAAGGGCGGCGAGGGTATCCTCGGCGCGGCCCGTACGGCTCTCGGCTTGTCCGACGGAGAGGACACGAGCGCCGATCGTCTTTTTACGCTGGAAACCGCCACCTGCGTCGGGGCCTGCAATATAGCTCCTATCGTCATCTTGAACGACCGGGTTATCGGGGACGTAAACCCGGGGAAAATTACCGGGTTGATTGAACGGATCCGGGAAGACAATCGTCCCGGGGTCTAAGGAACACCGCTCCATATGCCCGAACAGGTTGATATAAGAGTCTGCCTCGGAACGTCCGGCAAAGCCGCCGGCGGTCACGAGATCCTGCGGCTCTTCTCCCGTGCCGCCGACGGGAGCCCGGGCATGAGTGTGGCGCCCCGGTGTACGGCAAAGAAGGTCGGTTGCCGGGGTTTCTGCGGCAAAGACGTTCTGGTCGATATTATTGCCGACGGCGTCAAGACCACATACCAACACGTGGTTCCGGAAATGGTGGAAAGGATTTTCGACGAACATGTCCGCGGCGGCACGCCTGTTGACGAGTGGACCACGGGCGACGACTATAAGGAGTTTCACCGCAAACAATATAAGATCGTTCTTGCGCCCTGCGGCGAAATCAACCCCGAAAACATCGACGACTATATCGCCATGAACGGCTACCGTGCCGCTCGCAAGGCCCTTCTCACCATGACGCCGACTGAAGTAGTTGAGGAGGTACGCCGGTCGGGTCTGCGCGGCAGGGGCGGCAGCGGTTTTTCCACAGGAGAGAAATGGGGTATCTGTCGCCGGCAGGAGGATGATACAAAGTATGTGGTCTGCAACGTAGGTGAGGTTAACCGGGCCCTTGCCGAAGGCAATCCCCACTCTATTATCGAGGGGGTCTTGATCGCAGGTTATGCCGTCGGGGCTCGAAAAGGATTCATCTATATCCGGGAACGCTACCACCTCTCCGTCGACCACCTCCGTACCGCGATTGACCAGGCCCGGGAGCGTGGTTTCTTCGGGGAGAACATCTTCGGCTCGGGTTTCGATTTCGAATTGGAATTCCGTTTCGGGACGGAAGCCTTCATCTGCGGAGAAGAAACCGCCCTCATGGAATCGATCGAGGGGAAGCGGGCCATGCCGCGCCTGCGGCCGCCGTTTCCCGCGGTGAAGGGCCTGTGGGGGAAACCGACGGTCATTAACAACGCGGAGACCTTCGCCAACATACCCCTGATCGTTGGGGTCGGCGCCGAATGGTTTTCTTCCATCGGCGAAGGAGAAAGCAAAGGCACAAAAGTATTCACCCTCTCGGGGAAGGTGCGCAATAACGGCCTGGTGGAAATTCCCATGGGTATGCCGCTGAGGGAAATCGTGTACGGTATCGGCGGCGGTATCGCGGACGGCAAGGAACTTAAGGCGGTCCAGGTCGGCGGACCGTCCGGCGGTATCATACCCCACACGATGATCGACATGGGTCTCGATTACGAGTCCCTGCACAAAATGGGCAGTATCGTGGGTTCCGGGGGGATGGTCGTTTTCGACGAAGACGACTGTATCGTATCCGTCACGAAGTTTTTTGTGGATTTTCTTCAACGGGAGTCATGCGGAAAATGTACTCCCTGCCGTATCGGTACGAAGCGAATGATCGAACTCCTGTCGAAGATCACCGACGGGCTGGGTTCCATCGCCGATCTCGAGACTCTGGAAAAGGTCTCGGCCCTCATGAAGGTCTCGTCTCTCTGCGGCCTTGGGCGTACGGCCCCGAACCCCTTCATCACCGGCCTCAGCCATTTTCGGGACGAATACCTGGCCCATATACGCGACAGAAAATGTCCGGCGGGGGTCTGCACCGCTCTGATCGAATTCTCCGTTATCGACGAGATCTGCAAAGGGTGCGGGCTCTGCAAACGGGCCTGTCCCGCGGGCGCGATCACCGGCGAACGCAAAACACCCCATCGGATCGACCCGGCCGTGTGCGTAAAGTGCGGAGCCTGTTTCAAGGCCTGCAAATTCAAGGCGATCCGGAAGGCATGACCATGAACGGCGAACAATCCCCTGAACTACGCCTGACCATTGACGGCAGGGCGATCACCGCACGGGCGGGGGTAACGATCCTGCAGGCCGCCCGCGAGGCCGGTATCCATATCCCGGCCCTGTGCCATCACGAGAAAATCTCCTGCTCCGGGGCGTGCAGGGTGTGCATTGTCGAGGTGGACGGGACGGTTGT
>CAYYSS010000058.1:0-11352 GCA_964474325.1 uncultured Nitrospirota bacterium | reverse complement strand
CCTCTCGCCTATCGCCTGCTCCCTTCATGCCGTGTTGCGGATTTTTTTGAGGCCGCCGGCCCCGTGTTTTATGCCACTGCAAGGTTTATAGACCGCCGTGATCGTTGAACGAATTCCCCGAGCGAATGTGAAACGACCGGCACGGGAGCTGCTCATCCCGGGACTCGTGCTGACCGCCCTCGTCTTGTGCGCGCCGGCCTGTAAGGAATCGGGTACGCCGAACGGCATCGCCCATGCTCCCGAATCCGCGGAAACGGATTCCTACTATTCCGCACGCCGGAATATGGTGAACCGCCAGATAGAGGCCCGCGGCATTCGGGACGAACGGGTCTTGCAAGCCCTGCGTACAGTTCCGCGGCATCGATTCGTTCCGGAACGGTACCGGCGGCACGCCTACGTAGACAGCCCCCTTCCCATCGGCGAGGGGCAGACCATTTCCCAGCCCTATATCGTTGCTTTCATGACCGAGGTTCTGGCGCTTTCGGCGACGGACACCGTCCTCGAGATCGGAACAGGTTCCGGCTACCAGGCCGCGGTACTCGGCGAGATCGCGGGGCGGGTATATTCGATTGAGATTGTAGAAATCCTGGGCCGGCGGGCCGAACGGACACTGCGGGATCTGGGGTACGACAACATCCGGGTCAAGATCGGTGACGGCTACCAGGGATGGCCCGAACACGGACCGTTTGACGCTATTATCGTTACCTGCTCCCCGTCCCACATTCCCGAACCCCTCCGGGAACAGCTCGCCGAGGGGGGACGGATGATCATCCCCGTGGGAGGCAACACCGTCCAGGAATTGGTACTGCTTCGGAAAACCCGGGGGGTACTGACGAAGGAGCGGGCCCTGCCGGTCCGCTTCGTGCCCATGGTGGACCGGACAGGCAGAAAATACTGAGACGGCCGGCCTTCGGCGGAAGTTAGAAGGGAGAAGAAACAAGGAAAACGGGAGAGGGGAGAAGTCAGAAGTAAAGTCTTTTCACGTCTAACGTCTTCCGTCTTACGTCTTCCTGCCTCTTACGTCTCACGTCTTCCCGCCTCTCACCCCCTCGCCCATAGCCTCTCGCCTATAGCCCATCCTTCACGCCGTGTTGGGTTATTTTTTCTGATACATCCTCTGCCGGGCGTCGATCTCGGGAATCTTCAGAAGTCGTTCATCCTCTGATTTCTTAAGCTCGACGGCCAGATACGCCGCACGCTCAAGAATGGTCGGGGGTTTCTCCGAGACATTATGGAGAAACCGCCACAGAAACCCCGGTCCCTCGGCGAGTTCCGGTTTAAGCCTGGCGGCCTTCACGTAGTCGTCGATGGCCTCCTGGTACCGGCCCATCCGGTCGTGGAGAATCCCGCGGTTGGCATAGCACTCGGCGAAATTTTCGTCCAGGGCGATAGCCTTGTCCATCGCCACGAGCGCCTCGTCGTATTCCTCCAGCTGCATATACGCAATACCCTTGCCGAGATAGGCGGGGCTGAAATCCGGGTTCTTCCCCAAGGCCTCGTCAAACCCCCTCAGGGCTTCCGCATACTCGCCTTTTTCCAGGCGGCTGTTGGCCATGCGATAGGCGTTTTCCCCGGGATAATCTTCCTGGCTGGAAGCGCGGTAGTACCAGATACCGAGGGTCACAAACACGGCCAGAGCCAGGAGTGCCTTCGGGATATTATCTTTATTCATCCATAACCTCTATAACCTCTACTCTCAGGTGTGCGACGTCCGTACACGGAATATCCCTCTCGTGCAACGGCGGGCGACGAACAGGAGCCCGTCAACGACCGACGAAATTCTGCATAACGAGAAAACGCGTAAAGAGAAACGAAAACGTAACAACCACGACGGCGATCAGGGGGACCAGTTTTCTCTCGATTTCCGCCCGCTCCTCTTCCGTGGACTCCCGTTTCACCTTCCGCTCGAACCGCCTGACCCTGCTCACGAAAACAAGTCGCTTTACCGGACGATAAAGCGCGGCCGCAAGGACCACGGCCGAGACCCATAGCCAGATCATAATCCCGGTCGACACAATCCCTCCCTTTTTTCCCGTGTGCTGAGTGAAAAGAAAGGGGTGGGGAAACCCCACCCCTTCGTACCACTTTCTAAATTCGTACCACTTTCTAAAGATTACTCCTTTTCGTTACGGCTTGTCCACATCAAGACGTGCCTTGCCGACGTCACCGATGTCTTCCATAAGCACTTCGACGTCTTTCGTAGGAATGGTCGACATCTCCATCTTGTAGGCGAGGAACCACATCATACCAACGCCCAAAGCCCACCAGATAATCTGCCAGGCCCAGATGGACGGCATCCCGAAAGTCCACGAGGTGGGATCGGTCGGGCTCCCGAAGATCGTGTTGCCGATAACGGCGCCCGGACCCACGGCGAAGATGAACCACACGATGGTGATGATCCACGCAATGGGCTTGAGGCCCTGTTTGTCCGGACCGAGAGCGGTGTGTTCATGCAGGAAGTCGTGATACTTCTGCCGATGCGCGAGCTCTTCCTTGTCCTGGGTGAGCAGGGAGATGATCACCACGGAACCCAGGTTAAAGAGAATACCCCAGCCGGCGGAGTGGATCGTAAGCGGCCAGCGGCCCCAGGCGGTGATGCCGAGCCACTTCTGCCCGATGGTCTCCGTACACGTAACGGCGAGAAGACCGAGGACGAGGCCCACCGTAACACCCCGGCGGTTGATCCAGGGCGCCCAGCAGATACCGATAAGCGCGGGCCACATCTGGAAACCGTAGGCCACGGCAAGGCCGCCAAGGAGCACGAGGGCGTCCTTCGAGGTGGTTGCCACCAGCAGGGCCAGCAGCACGATGATACCGACGCCGATACGGCCGAAGAGTTTCTGGGTCATATGGCTTGCGGTCGGGTTGATGAAGTGCTTGTAGAGGTCACGGGTAAGCATGCCGCCGGCGGTGGACATATAGGCCGCGCCGGTGGACTGCATGGCCGCCAGGGCGCAGACCGAGAGAAGACCCACGGCCCAGGGAGCGGCGTTGCCGAGAAGGTGAATCAACTGGGGCACAAGCATGCCCTGCTTGCCCGCGGCCTTCATCAGATCGTTGGCGCCGAGGGCCTTCAGGCCTTCGAGCATCACGGGGTTTACCGCATCCGGGTGGGCGGCCATGAAACCGCTGTCGGCGCCGAGCAGATGCGTGCCGAGACCCTGGATCGCCGTGAAGATGATCAGGATGCCGCCGATGCCGGCGGAAGACGCCCACACCTGCTGGGGAGCGAACGGTTTCGGGTTCTTGTTGGAAAACGACCACATGGAAAACGCCGGGGCGGACTGAATGCCCATGAGGGCCCACATGTAGGTGAGGCACATGACTCCGGTCCAGGCGCCGCCCTGGGCCTTCGTGCCCGCTTTAACGAATTGGATCACCCCGGGTATGGCGATATAATGACTATAGCCGTCGGGTGTTATCTTCTTATCGTACTGGGCCAGCAGCCCGATACCCTCGTTGAGCTTTTCCCAGCCGCCCACATAGTGAAGCGCGATAAAGCCGAGGGCCACGATACCCCCCGCCAGGAGAAGACACTGCACCGTGTCCACGTAGGCCACGGCCCGGAGGCCGCCGGACGCCACGTACACGAACACCACGATGGAGAGAAGCCACATGCCGGTTGTAACGCCCAGCATGCCGTCGGTGAGCACGTTGAACAGAAAGCCCGACGCACGGAGCTGAACGCCGAGATAGGGAACGGAGAAGATGAGGGCCACGACAACCGTCAGGATCCGGATGGCGTCGGACTTGTAGTAATCCGAGAACATCTCACCCGGTGTCACATACCCGAAGCGTTTCCCCAGCATCCACTGCCGTTTCAGAAAGATAACGCCTGTAAACGGAATCGTAATCGCGTAGAACGAAGCGTATGCGTACTGAAACCCGTCACGGTAGAGGAGACCCGGATGCCCCATGAAGGTCCATCCGGAGAACGATGTTGCGGTTGCCGCCAGCACGAACACCCAGATGGGGATCTGCCGACCCGCGATAAAGTAGTCGGATGCCGTCTTGGACATACGCGCACCCTTGATACCCCAGAAGATGCAGTACGCCCAATAGGCGGCGACAAATACGAACAGCCATACAATTTTTGCGTCCACTGATTACCTCCTTCTTCTTTTTTTAGTTGTTTGTTCTTCATTCTGTGTTTCTGTGATGCCTACACTAACCCCTCTTGTCTTCCTCCCCTAAGCTTCACCCCCCTTCATCGTCGGTATGCCGATGCCATACCTCATCGCTATGCCCTGCCGATATCTAAAAGGTCGTCGAGCGTGTAGATCCCGCTCGGTTCGAAAAACCAGAGAAAGCGCTGGAAAAGCTGGGCCGTGATGAACGCGTCGACAAGCGCGTTATGGGCCGCGTCCACCTCGATGCCGTAATACGCCGCAACCGAGAACAGATCCGTCTTCGGGCTCGTCCCTCGAAAATGTTTACGAAAGGCCGAACCGTTTTCGCTCAGCCACTCGTGGAGGTTGTGGGTATCCAGGGCAGGGTTTTTGAGCCGTGTCCCGTGGTGTTTTTTCAGGTAGCCGTTAAGAAAACGCAGATCCATATACAGGAAGTGCCCTACGAGCACCGCATCCCGGATAAAGTCGAGAAACCCCGCGATAACCGTTTCCATATCCGGGGCGGTCCGGAGGTCGTCGGGGGTAATGTTATGAACCGTAACCGTTTCGTCGGGCATCTTCCCGATCGGGCGCACCAGCGAGTAGAACGTCTCGCCCGCGCGAATTCCGGCCCCCGACATCCGGACCGCGCCGATGGCAATGATGGAATCCCGCCGATAATTGAGCCCCGTCATCTCCGCGTCGAAAACGACGTAATCGTAGGACCCGAACGCCCCGCTCGTATCCAGCCTGCCCGACCAGGCCCGCTCCCCGAAACCCGTTTGAGCGCCGTCCCCCGGGTGGACCATATTTCTGAGCCTGTCGAAACACATGGCGAGGGCCGTCACGGGAGAGCCACCTCCTGCCTCGCAAAGTACTCTTCCACCGCTTCCTGAAGCCGCGCGATAATCCGGAAGACCTCCTTCAATGTCTTTTTTTCCAGCAGGCTGAGCGTGTCCAGATCGATGAACTCGTCCGCGGGTTCCCCGAACTGCCGTTTCGACAATTGGTCCTGAATGCGGAGATGGAGGAGAAACTGAAACGCCGACAGAACATCGGCCTGAAGATCCCGGGCCAGGACGCCGCCTTCGGCAAGGGTCGAAAGGCGCCCCACGGTGGAGGTCTCCCGTATATCCCCCGCAACGGCCAGGGCGCGAAGGCAGTTCACCAAGGGCATAACCCCCTTGTCCCTCAGGTTCAGCCGGTCGTGGTGCTCGCCGCCGCGCTCGACGACAAAGGTCTTGAAGAACCCGATCGGGGATCTCTGCTTTACCGCAAGCCGCATGATGTGCCCAAGGAGGTCACGGTTGTTTCGAATCCGGTAAAACATCCGGTCCCGGAAGGATTCCACCACCGACTCGTCGCCCGAGACGATCCGGAGGTCCAGGAAACGAGCCGCTGCGCTCGCAATACCGATATGTTTGCTCTGCAGTCCGTTTTCGACGGCCCCTTCCCACTCGGCGACGTTACCGAAGGACCGACTGCCCCCGCCAAGAGGCTCTGCGGCTACGGCAGGGAGTCCGCAGACCTTCAGGGCCTCCCCCACCGCGGAGATGAGTCTGTCCGCGTAGGCCCGCATCTCCTCTTCATGGATCGGTGTCTTCTGCGCGTGGTAGACCACGGCGCACTCCGTCCGGTTTTTAAACGTAAGCTCCCGTCTGCCCTCGCCTCCGTAGACCCCGAACGCAAAGGCCGCGGGAGCTTTGCCGATCTGCGGTTGCACCAGTTCCACGATCCGCGCCAAGACCCGGTCGTTGAGTTCGGTTATCACCCGGGTAATGTTCAGGGCCTTCACACCCTCTTTCACAAGAAGCGATATGATCCGCCCGATGCGGTCCCCCATATTGGCCAGACCCCGGATCGACTGCTGCCCCTCGATATCTTTAAGGAGCGACAGGGGCGAGGTCCCCTGGATCAGCATAAAATCGTGGTTGGTCACCACCCCCCGCAGGATGCCGCCGTCAATTACGAGGAGATGATGAATGTTGTGCTTGATCATCTTGAGGAGGGCCTCGAAAGCGGCCTCCGCCCCATCCACCCGGACGAAGGGCGGACTCATGATCTCCGAAACTCCCGTGAACGGATCAAGCCCCTTGGCAACTACCTTGTCCCGCAGGTCCCGGTCCGTAATGATCCCCACCGGGATCTTCTGATCGTCCACCAGCACGAGCGAGCTGATACGGTGCCGCGACATCACCTCCGCCGCCTCCCTGACCGATACGGTCGGCCGCGCGGTAACGACCTCTTTGGAGATCAGGTTGCGGACCGGGGTGGTAAAGAGGAGTTTGTCGCCCTCTCCGAAGGAAAAACTCCGGCTCCGCATCTCCTTATAGGTCTTGTCGATGAAGTTCACAAAAAACGAGCGCATGAAGTAATCCCGGACCACCGGCTGTTGAGTCACCAGGTTGAGGACCAGGTCCCGCGGGAGGAGGTAACAGATGGTGTCCTCCAGGGTCACGATATTGGCCCGGGACTTGTCCGCGCTCATCAGGGATACGAAACCGAAGGAGTCCCCCTCGCTCCGATAGTCGATCAGGACTTCGCCTCCCTCGTCGCTTTCCACGTAGACCTTCACCCCGCCCTTCTTGATCAGCCGAAGGGCGGTACAGGGGGCGCCGTTTTGCCGCAGAACGAGATGGCCCCGGGGATAGTACTCGATGGATATGGCATCCACCGAACCCTCCAGCACGTCGCGCCCGAGAAGGTTAAACGGCGGTGTGGTTTCAAGATATTTAATGACTTCTTGGCGAAGCATGGTTGGGGTGTAGTAGCAAGTTCAGTACCGGATACCGCCACAATTCGAAACGTCGCCGAGACAGGGAGTTGGAAAGCCCGACGCAAGCTATCTTTTAGCCATTAATACAGCAAGTTACGAAATATCTTCGAAAAAGGAGCGAACGGCGGGTCAAAATACGCAGTTTACGTATTGTAGCGGCGGAACTGCGATTTAGTTACAAAGAGAAACGCGGGGGACGCCCTCAAGAAACGTTACGTTTGGTTACGCCGCCTCTTGATGTTCCATTTTTTCCTTTTTTCCCACAGGGTCTTACGGGTAATACCCAGGAGGTCGGCGAGCTGTTGCTCGCTGTAGCGTTCCTGGTGTTCGAGTATGAAGAGCTTGGTGTAATCCTCGATGGACAGGCGCTGGGAAACGGACGTCCTGATAAACGAGTCCTTCCGATAGATCCCCGTGGGCAGATGTTCCGGAAGGATGGCGCCGCCGGCGGTGATGAGCACGGCCCGCTCGATAACGTTGAGGAGTTCCCGCACATTGCCGGGCCAGGAGTAGGAGGCGAGGATCTTCATGGCCTCGGGGTCGATCCGGTCCACGTTCTTACCCATTTCCCCGGCGAATTTTTCCAGAAAATGCTGGGCCAGGAGTTCCACGTCTCCGTCCCGTTCCCGAAGCGGCGGCAAGTGGATGGTAATCACGTTGATCCGGTAATAGAGATCCTGGCGGAAACGGCCGTCGCTTACCGCCTTGTCGATATCGCTGTTGGTGGCCGCGAGGATCCGGACGTCCACCTTCCGGGCCTGGGTCCCACCGAGGGGGCGCACCTCCTGGTCCTCGAGGACCCGCAGGAGTTTCGCCTGGAGGGCGGGGCTGATATCCCCGATCTCGTCGAGGAAAAGGGACCCGCCGTCGGCCTCTTCAAAGAGACCTTTCTTGGAGGTAACAGCTCCCGTAAATGCACCCTTGATATACCCGAAGAGTTCCGACTCGAGCAGGTGTTCCGGAATGGCGCTGCAGTTGATCGGCACAAATGGGCGGTCGCCCCGGCTTGCGTGGTGGGTCGCCCGGGCGAAGAGTTCTTTGCCGGTACCCGTCTCGCCTACGAACAGGAGGCCGCTTCTGGCATCCGCCACCTTCTTGATCTCGGCGATAACGTCGTTCAGGGCCGCACTCTCGCCGATAATATGTTCGAAATCGTACCGCTGATCGATCTGACGCTTCAGGATAATGTTTTCGCTCCTGAGCGCGCTCTGGGTCAGGGCGTTATTGACGATGCGTTTTATTTCCTCGTGGATGACGGGTTTCATGACGTAATCGTAGGCGCCCGCCCGGAGGGCGTCCACCGCGGTCTCCACCGAGGCATAGGCGGTCATGATGATCACGACCGTCTCCGGCTGTTTTTCCTTGATACGCTTGAGCAATTCGATACCGTCGAATCCGGGCAGAATGATGTCGCTGATGACGAGATCGAGGACGTCGGCGTCGATCATCTCCATGGCGGCCTCGGCGCTTCCGGCACCGAGCACGTCGTAGCCCTCCCGGGAAAAAACGCGTATCAGCGATTCACGAAGGGTTTCTTCGTCTTCAACAATGAGCAGTCGTTTCGGCATTATTCGGGTTCCCCTCTGATAGAAGCGCGAGACAGATTCGGAGTAGTCTCGACAGGAAGCACGATGGTGAAGGTCGTGCCCTTACCTTTTGTGCTTTCGGCGTGAATCGTGCCGTTGTGATCGTTGATTATACCATAGCAAATACTCAGGCCGAGCCCCGTGCCCTTGCCCAGGGGTTTCGTGGTGAAGAAGGGATCAAAGATCCTGTCCAGCACCGCGGGATCAATACCTTCCCCGGTATCCCGGAACACAATTTCCGCCTTGCCGTCCCCGTGTCTCACCCGGATATCGAGTCGGCCTCCGACGTTCATGGAATCCAGGGCGTTGAAGATAATATTCAGGAAGACCTGCTGCATCTGATCCGGATTGACGTTGAGGAGCGGGACCTCGCCCACATCGGCATCGATAGCGATATTCTTGGCCCGTTTGTCGTAACGAACAAGAGTCAGCGTGCGATCCAGCACATCCGCTATATTCGTGGGCGTCTTTTCCGACGACGAGGTGCGGGCGAAGTCGCCCAGGCGGCGCACGATCCGCGCTATGCGCTCGAGATTCTCGTTGATGGCCTTGAGCGATTCGACCGAGAAATCATCTCCGCCGGTGGTCCCGGCGTGGAGCCCCATCAGTTCCTGCACCAGCGAAGAAATCGACGCCAGGGGATTGCCGATCTCGTGGCTCACTCCCGCCGTGAGCCGGCCCAGGCTTGCATGCTTGGACGCGAGGGAGAGTTCCCGCTCGAGCCGCCGTTTTTCCGTTACGTCCTCGAACACCAGCACGAAGCCCCTCTCGGCCCCGGTGAACGTACTGATGGAAACCTTGATGATCGGACCGCCCGAGACCTGGCCGCGCCGGGCGCCGTCGCCGCAGAGAAACTCGCCGGGCTCGATGGGGGAATCGAGAAAACATCTGTGCATATTGCCGATCAGGGTCCGCATGTTCCGGCCTTTCGCCACGTCCTTGTCGATGCCGGTGAGTTCGGCCATGTAGCCGTTCCAGTACTCCACGTCCCCCTGCTCATCGATCTTGACGATCCCGAGCGGGATACTCTCGATGATCCGTTCGGAGAATTCCTTCAGGTAGACGAGCTGGCGGTTGGTTTCGGCAAGTTCCTCGCGGGACAGCCGCAGGCTTTCCGCCATCCCCTTCACCGACCGGGATATTTCCTGCTTTTCCTCATCCGTTATGATCGCCGTTTCCTTGAGCACCAGGCTGGCCACGGAAGAGCCCAGTGCCCCGGACAGGACCCGTTCGGTCTCCCTCCGGAGAAGCACCAGTTCAGCCTCCGTTACCTCGGACGGAAGCACCCCGGTTTTCTCAAGGATCCGGGAGAAGGTACTTCTTCCTTCGGCGATTCCGAGGAACTGGCAGAGCAGTTCCTGCATATCCCCGATCTTCGAAACCCGGCCGAGCCCGCTTCGGGCAGGCGACAGCATCTCGATAAAGCGCACCGCTTGAGCGGCCTCCTCGTCGTCCTGCCGGGTAAAGAGGGAAACGGCGAAATAGAGCGCGCAGTTGACCGACAGGCTCCAGAAGAGGGAATGGGACCATTTGTCCAGACCGCCGAGGCCGAACAGGGCACGGGGGTTGAGCCAGGATGAACCGATCATCGTATTGAGCAGCTCGCCGCTTCCGAGGATGTCGGCCTGCATGAGTGCGGGCAGCAGGAGCGTATACAGCCATATGGTGAAGCCGCCGATCAATCCGGCGGCCGCCCCCTTCCGGTTTCCCCCCTTCCAGTACAGCCCGACCAGAAACGGCGGGGCAAACAGCGACACCGCCTCGAAGGATTTAAGTCCCATATCCACCAGGGAATAGAACTTGCCGAAGAATACCGCAAAGAAATATCCGGCAATCACGCAACCGATAATCACCAGCCGTTTTATGTTGATGAGCACGAAGGAAAACCGCCGGGATTCGTTCAGGCTGTAGAGTCCCGGCAGCACCAGGGAGTTCATCACCATGGTACTCAGGGCGACTGATTCAACGATCACCATGGCCGTTGCCGCCGAGAACCCACCGAGAAAGGCCGCCAGGGTTATGGGACCGTTCCCCTCCGAAAGAGGCAGAATCAGGACGAAGAGGTCGGCGAGTTCCGGGCTCATGCCCCGGAGCAGCCCGCCGAAGGCCACGGGGAGAACAAAGATATTAATCGCCAGCAGATACAGGGGAAAGAGCCACATCGCCTTCCTGATATGATTCTCGTCGGAATTTTCCACCACCAGCACGTGAAACTGCCTGGGGAGGAAAAAGATCGCCGTCATCGAGAGAAAGGTGAGGGAAAGCCACTGGGTATAGCTGGTACGCGGGTTGTCTTCGATGCTAAGAAGATGCCGGAAGGCCTGGGAGTCACGGATACGGCCGAAAATGTCGCCGAAACCGTCGAAAAGCCCGTAGGTGACGAAAAGGCCGACGATGAGGAAGGCCAAGAGCTTGATGACGGACTCGAACGCCACGGCAAACACCAGGCCCCCGTGTCGTTCCGAGGCGTCCAGTACCCTCGCGCCGAACATAATCGCAAACCCGCCGAGGGTGAGCGTGATAAGCCAGCCGATGACGTTACTGCCGACGGGGTTGCCCGTGCACACGGCAAAGGTGTTGATGATGGACTTGATCTGAAGCCCCAGGTACGGGGTAATGCCCACCACCGCAATAATGGTGACCAGGGCGGACAGGCCCATGGAATTGCCGTAACGCGAACCGATGAAATCCGAGATGGTGGTTATGCGGTGGGTTTTGGCGATGTGCACGACCTTCTTGAGGATGATCCACCACAGGGATGCCACCAAGGTGGGACCGGTATAGATCGTGAGAAAATCCAGGCCCGAATTCGCCGCCTTCCCCACCGAGCCGTAAAACGTCCATGACGTGCAGTAGACAGCGATGGAAAGAGCGTAGACGT
>CAYYSS010000057.1:0-11371 GCA_964474325.1 uncultured Nitrospirota bacterium | reverse complement strand
AGCAGAAAAACCGTAAGAAATCCGGGCCGGGACCCGAGGGGGAAAAACGGGTCAGTCGCCGACCTGGTCGACGACCTCCATAAACCCGTCGAGGGTGCCTTCTTCGTTGGTAATGGGGAGTACCAGGAGAGAAAACTTTTTCCCGTCCTGCTCAACGCGTACGGAAACCCCCTCCTTTTTCCGGGAAACGACGTCGAGAGGGCACCAGGGACAGGGGTCACTCCTCTGCCAGAGTTGATCGTAGCAGAAGGTCCGGTCGTCGGCCACTCCTGTTCCGCTTCCGGGACCGTCGATGAATTCGAGCCGGTACTCGGGCGCAATGACCGCAATTCGTTGGGGAATCCGATCGGCCAGCGTCTTGAACAGTCGCCTTTCCCGGTAGAGTTCCTTACCGACCTTCTCCAGATAACGGGAGTAGATCCGGAAGGAACCTTCAAGCCGACGACGTTCGGTCACATCCCGGACGAACCCGTCCACGCGGTCCACGCGGCCGTTTTCGTCCCGGTGCGGTGAAACGACGACTTCCGCCTGGAATTGAGAACCGTCTTTTCTGCGCAGGGCCGTTTCACAGCAGGGCCGGACGTCTCCCCCGGAATTGTCCTGCAGGGCGACGGCGGCCACCTCATCGGCGGGCCACGCCGTCGCACCGGCGCAATGATCGAGAAACTCTCCTTCGGTATCGAAACCAAGCATCTTCACCAGGGCCGGATTCGCCCGCAGGGGCCGGCCCGAACCGTCGCACACGAAAATGCCCTCCCGAACCGTTTCGAAGATACTGCGGTAGTTCCGTTCCGACAGTGTAATGCGGTCGTGAAGCATGGAGCGTTCGATCGCAAGGGCGGCCTGCCCCGCCAGAGCAAAAAGAATCTCCTGTTCGGCCGTGGTGAAATTCCGGGAACCCTCGGCAGCCTCCACGTTCATGAGGCCGACGGGCCCGTTACGGCCCTCCAGCGGGATGGTCACCGCGGCCCGATCGCCTTCGGAGACCGTAAACTCCGGGCGGGCCTCTCCCCGGGCCAGGATCTCGGCACGCCGTTCAATGTCTTCGGAAGAAAACGTCCGACACTGTCCCGTCGATACCCCTTCCCCCGGGGCCCCGGCGGGGACGAGACCTTTCTCCTCATCCGCCAGCCACACAGCCGAGCGCGCATCGACGAGATACTCCACGGCCTGGACAATTTCCGTGAGAACTCCGTCCAGGTCCGACCGGGCGTTAATGTTCTGTCCGATACGAAGAATGAGGTTCGAAACCGTTTCCCGCTTATGAAGAAACTCGTCCCGCTCCTTCTGGTCGGTGATATCCCGGACGATCCATAACGTGGAAGCCGAACTTCTATCGAGCATCCTGCTCACGTGAAGTTCGCAGGCGACTTCTTCGCCGTTACGTTTCCTCAGGACCGCTTCACAGCTGAGTGACTGCTCGTCGCCCAGGGTTTCCAGGAGATCGTGACAGGTACCATGGGCGGCAAGCCCGAGGACGTCGATACTTGCCCCGACCGCCTCCTTCTCCCCGTGCCCCAACAACTGTTCGGCCGGTCGGTTCCAGAGACGGACATACCCTGCGTCGTCCACGACAAAGGACGGCAAGGCCATAACACGCACGATTTGAGCGGCGCCGTCCGGAATATCCGATGACGAACCCGAACTCGTCGCCGGTCGATTGATATATGGTTCGTGCGCCACTTGCTACCCGCCCTCGCCGGCCCAGCGGCCGTACTGGAAGGTTATCAAAGCTTGTGAAGTATTTTCCAGAAAAGGTTCGTCGGGGGGACATATTAATGTATGGATACGGAGCCAAAACCTCTTTGTCCGTCATTGCCGCGAAAGCGGGAAACTACGCTTTCTCCCGGAAAGAGCACGGATTCCGGGTCAAGCCCGGAAGGGCGCCGACCGGTGCCGGAACACCGGGGCCGCGTCTATGACGGGTCGTCTCCCGCCCGGGCGAAAAGACGTTCCACCGAAGATGAATGCTCGCGCCCCCGGCTCGATTCGTAGACCGCAAACCCGAAACTGACCCGAAGACATAGGGCCGGTTCCGTCCCTTTGCACGCTTCGGTCTCGACCGCCCGGATCAGTCGTTCCGCCACCGCAGACGAGCAGGCGGACGGACAGCGGCCGAGGATCACGCCGAATTCCCAATCGTCGATCTGTGCGACCACGTCGAACAGGCGCCGGTTCTTAAGGAGGGTCTCCGCTATCGACCGTCGCAGGCTTCGGCACTCGAGTTCGTCGGGATCACCCGTCGGCCGCGCCTTGAGCCGGACGAAGGTAAACGACTCGCCCAGCCGGTCCGCCCGCGCCATCTCTTCTTCCACGCGGGTGAACAGGTACCGGCGGTTATAAAGGCCCGTTACTTCGTCTACGAGGATAAGGTTTGTTTTCGACGCCAATTGCTCGACGAGTCTCCGCTGGTACCGTACGTGGGCCGCCCGCTCCCGCTCCGGCGGGAGGCGGTCCCGGCGGCCGCCGGCGTATTCTCTCAACGTTTTCACAATCCCGTCCACGTCGATGGGTTTGGGAACAAAGCCGTCGCAGCCGGCCGCCAGGGCGAGTTCCCGCTCTTCTTCCCCGGCCAGTACCGATACGGCCACGATGGGAACATTCTCAAAACCCGCCGAGGCCTTGAGCGTCGTCGCAACGCTGAAACCGTCGAGAAGGGGCAGGTCCAGATCCACGACAACCAGGTCCGGGCGGAAGTCCCCGTGATCGCGCACCACCGTCAGCCCGTCGCGCAGCGCCCGGACCTCAGCCCCGGCCGCCGTCAGGATGCGGGCGAGGAGGAGACGGCTCTCCCGGTGGTCTTCGATAACCAGGACCCGATTGAGCGATCCTATGACGGTCTCAATCATGAGTACCCCCGTCGTCGTTGGACAGCCTGCCTGCGGCCTCGTGCCACAGGTCACGGACGGCGGCGTCGCCGGTCCCCGTGTTCGCTTCCCGGACGGCATAGACGATTTCCAGGCGGACCCCGGCCCGACCGCCCGTTTGACACGAATCGCCATTGACCGCCGTTATAATTCGGTCCCGAATGAGTTCGGCGATGGAACGGTCCGCATCGTAGAGGAGCAGGCCGAAGAGATCCGCCCCGGCTCGCCATAATACGTCGTATTTCCGGCGATTTTTCTGAAACCGCCGCGCGCATTCCCGAATAACCCGTCGTTCCTCTTCCGTGCCGCCCCGGCGGCGGATTTCGTCCAGGTTGCAGACCTGAATGGCCAGGACCGAGATCGGCACCCCGAACCGTTCGGCCCGGGCCATTTCTTCGCCGAGTCGCATAAGACCCAACCCATGATTTCCGAGCCCGGTTTCCGAATCAATAGAGACCCCGCCGGCCCGGTCCGACAGACGTCCGGCCAGGTCGCGGCTATAGCGCCGCAGTTCTTCCAGTTCCCGGTCGGGACTTATCCGGTCCCGCCTGCCCGCGTAATATTCGACCACCGTATCAACGAACGTGTCCACATCGATGGGCTTGGGGATATAGCCGTCGCAACCGGCAACCACGGCCCGTTGCTGATCCCCTTCCATTACCCGGGCGGTCAGGGCGATGACCGGAATCCGCTGCGTCGCACCCCCGTCTTTCAGTAACGTCGCGATTTCGTGACCATCCATACCGGGGAGGTTCAGGTCGAGAAGAACCAGATCCGGATTCAGTTCCCGGGCGAGCCGGACCCCCTCGTCGCCGTCTGCGGCGTCCACGACGCGGATACCCCGGTTCTCCAGAAGCCGGCGTACCAGAAGCCGGTTGTCCGCGTTGTCCTCGATGGAAAGGATGAGTTTGGGGAGTGTGGTCATTTCTTGCGGATCACCTTATCCCCCCGCTGGGCCATCCGCTTGGAGAGCGATGCCACGACCGCAGGTTTCATGAGGGCCATGACCCGGCCCGCGGACTTTGCTTTCATGCGGCTCAGGATTTCGGTCGCAAGGGAACGATCCAGTTTTTCCAGCCGTTGCGCCGCTTCCTCCTGGGGCATCGCTTCATAGGTCTTTACCAGGTGGATGAGTTCTTCGTTGTGTATCTTCTCTATGGCCTTGAGATAGGCCTCGATGGACGTTCTCAGATCGCGGAACTCCCCGATTTTCTTATCCAGCGTGTCGAGCATCTCCTGGAGTCGTTCCTCCCGGCGTTTGACGGTCCGTTCCCGCTCCTCCAGTTCCACCCGTTTCTCCGCAAGCAGTTCCGGATCCTCGAAGGCCGTGGCTTTTACGGCGGTCAAAACGAGGAGAATGACCAGACCGGTACTAATCGTCACGCGCATATCGTAGTGACGCCCCCTCGTCGGCGGACCGCTGTTCGGCCCGTACCCGCACCAGGCTCTCCGCAGAGTCGGTCCGTTCGCATACCCGTTCGACCACTCGCCGGTCCTTGGCGGCCTTCATCAGTCGGCGCTCGATCTTCTTACACTCCTGGTCGGCGGTACGATGGGTTTCTTCCGCCTGGATTAATTCCCTCTTCAGCCGGTCCCGGTATTCGTAGAGAAGATGGGCGTCGTGCTGGGTCAGACCGCCGTCGGAGAGGCGGCGACCCAGATCCCGCTCCGCTTCCGACAGACAGCCGGCAAGGGCCACTGCCGCCAGACGCATCTCGTCGGCCCGCAGACGGGCCGCGGCCAGTTCGCCTTGAATGCCCTCTTCCCGCCACCGGCGGAGTTTCAGAATGCCGTCGAGTCGATGCCTGGACACGGTTATTCACCTCCCCCGAACAGGGCATACAGCCCCTGGATGCTGTCGGCCATATCCACGACCTCGTTCATCCCCTGCCGGAGATAGGACCGGACCCGTTCCAGCATGGCGAGGGCGTAGTCCAGTTTCGGGTTACTCCCGGTCTTGTACGCGCCGATCGTAACCATGTCTTCATACCGGTAGTACGTGGAGAGCACTTCCACGAGACGCCCGCGAAAATCCAGGTGTTCCGGTTCCACGATGTCGGGCATGACACGGCTGATACTCTGGAGTATGTCGATTGCCGGGTAGTGATTCTGCGCCGCGAGTTCACGTGTGAGCACGATGTGGCCGTCGACGATGGCCCGCACCGCGTCGGCCACGGGATCGTTCATATCGTCTCCTTCAGCCAGTATGGTGTAAAGCCCCGTCACACTGCCTGCATCATCGACCGGGCCCGCCCGTTCCAGCAGACGGGGCAGGAGGGCGAAGACCGACGGGGTGTATCCCCGTGCCGTGGGCGGCTCGCCGACCGCAAGACCCACCTCCCGCTGAGCCATGGCAAAACGGGTCAGGGAATCCATCATGAGAAGAGTATCCTTGCCCTGATCCCGGAAATATTCCGCAATAGCCGTGGCAAGAAAGGCGCCGCGGAGCCGTACCAGAGGCGGCTGATCGCTGGTCGCGATAACGAGGACCGACTTGGCCAGACCCTCGGGACCGAGGTCTTTTTCCAGAAACTCCCGCACTTCCCGGCCGCGCTCTCCGATCAGGGCGATCACGTTCACCTCTGCCTCGGTATTTCTGGCAATCATGCCGAGCAGAACGCTTTTCCCGACTCCCGCACCGGCCATAATACCCATACGTTGGCCCCGCCCCACGGTAAGAAGACCGTTTATCGCCCGGATACCCATGTCGATAGGCGTGGTAATACGGCCGCGCGACAGGGGATTGATCGGTTGCGTATAGATCGGATAGGCACGGCCCTCGATCGGTCCGCCTCCGTCGATCGGGGTTCCGAGGCCGTCGAGTATGCGGCCCAGCAGGCCTTCGCCCACCGTAACCTGGGTATTGCGCCCCTTGGCAACAATACGACTCCCGGGACTCACGCCCATCATGTCCCCGAGGGGCATCATAAGGATACGGTCGCCTTTAAACCCCACGACTTCGACTTCAACGGTCCCCGCCGACGTTTCGATGTGACACACCTCGCCGATCGACGACCGGGGCCCTGTCCCTTCGATCACCAGACCCACCACCTGGCTCACCCGGCCGTAGGTCTTCAGAACGGGAGCTTCCCGGGCGAGTTTCCCGTAACGCTTGAGTGATAACACGGCCTGGCCCATTACCGAAAACGCTCCCTGATTTCCCGGAACGCCTCTTCCACCCGCCCGTCAATCTCACCGGGAAGCCCCTGGACCACACAGCCCCCCTGGGAGACGGTTCCGTCGGCCTCAACGGTTACGTTCCGGAGCGCATCCGGGAGTTCGGTGCTATGGGTCAGGATGTGGTCGTAGTCGGCCGGATTGACGCGGAGGGTCAGCGCCCCCCAATCCAGGGCCCGTTCCAGAGCCTCCCGGGTAACCTGGAGGACAACGTCCCGATTCACCCTCAATTCTTCGTGGACGACTGTTTCCGCCACGTCCACCGCTAATTGGGCGACTTCCGGCTCCAGTAGTTCCAGGATCTTCTCCGGCAGCGCATCGAGTTGTTCCAGGACCGACCGGAGTCTTCCCACAACCAACTCCGCCTTCTTAAGACCGAAGGCATACCCCGCCTCTTCACCGGCCTGATATCCCTGTTCATAGCCGTCCCGCTCGGCCCCGGCGGACGGGTCGCCGGATGAATCACTGCCGGAGACGACGGCCCATTTCCCTTTCCCGTTGGTCTCGTCCCGGAGTTCCTCCAGCCCGTAGCTCGTGGCGGCGGCACTCTGTTCCGCCCGGAGAATACACCCGTCAGACGACAAGTTCCTCTCCTCCCTTTCCGCCGAGGACAATCTTGCCTTCCTCCTCGAGCTTCTTGGCCACCTGTACGATGGCCTGCTGGGCCTTTTCGATGTCGCTCAGTTTCGTCGGTCCCCTCGTTTCCATGTCTTCCTTCAGGATCTCGGCCGCACGGCTTGACATGTTCTTGAATATCTTTTCCTTCAGGGCATCCGACGCAGTCTTGAGGCTCAACGACAGCTCTTCCGTACTGACCTCTTTCAGGAGGGCCTGCACGCCCCGGTCGTCAAGGGTCTGGAGATCGTCAAACACGAACATCAGTTTTCGAATGGACTCCGCAAGCTCCGGACTCTCTTCCTCGATCTTGCCGAGGACAAACTGCTCGGTGGCCCGGTCCACCTGGTTCAATATCTCGGCAACGGCCTTTACTCCTCCAACCTTCCGTTCCGAATGGGCGCCCATGCCCTGAAGCTGCGACCTGAGCGCAGATTCCAGGTCCTTCAGCACCGCCGATGAAACACCTTCGAGCGATGCCATGCGGTAGGCCACATCGACCCGGAGTGCCTCCGGAAGGGTCGCCATGACCTCGGCTGCCTGATTGGAGTCCAGATGCGCAAGGACGATGGCGACGGTTTGGGGATGTTCCCCTTTGATGAAGTTGGCTATATTCCTGGGTTCCATCCAGCGGAGTGCTTCAAGGGGATCCTCCACGTTCGTCCCGTCCAAAAACCTGGTAGCTTCTTCCTTGCCGAGCGCCCTGCTCAGAACGCGTTTCGTATATTCCTCGTCTCCCTTCACCACGTCGGCCTCGGCCCGGGTGTGGAATTCGTCGATTACGAAGGAAACGTCCTCCTGTTCGAGTTTTCTGAGGGAGGCCATCGCCTTGGTTATCTTTGCAATCTCCCCCGGCGCCAATTCTTTCATCACCCGGGAGGCATCTTCTTCCTCCATGCTGAGAAGCACGACCGCCGCTTTTTCGTACCCGCGCAGGGATCTCTCCGCCATTACCGTGTCACCTCTCCACGTCGTCTATCAGGATTCCTCGGCAATCCATTCGCGAATGACCTGGACCGTTCGGTCCGGTTGTTCCCGGGTCAGTTCCGTGATCCGCTCTCGCGGCGCCTGGTACCCGGCAGCGCCTTCTTCGGCGGCAGGCTCGGCCCCCTCCGGAGCCCCCAGAGCCAGCGATTGTTCTATGTGGGCAACGGTCCCGGGAAGACGCACCTGGGGCGCCGGCACCCCCCGTTTCAGGCTCGCCACCATCGGCCTGAGCACCATCAGATAGACCACGAGGAGTCCGATGATCGGGAGGATGAACTTGAGGGCCAAGGGAAGGTATTGGAGATAATCCACGCCGGGTTCCTCGACCGCGAGGTCGGCCGACGGGCGCTGAAACGGCACATTCGTTACCATCACCTGATCCCCCCTGGCCTGGTCGAACCCGATTGCGGTCTTAACGAGACCTTCCAGCCGGGCGATCTCTTCCGCCCCCCGGGCCTTATAGACCATAGCGCCGTCGCCGTCCGGCTCGTAGGTACCGTCGACCATCACCGCCACCGAGAGCCGCTTAATCTCCCCGACGGGCTCGACGATACGGCTGACGACCTTGCTGACCTCATACGTCGTGGACTCGTTCTGGCGCTGTGAGCCGCTGGAACTCCCACGGGCGCCCCCGCCCCCGCCGGGTACGTTGGATACGACCCCGGGGATGCCGCCGGGCCCCTTGCTGGTGGAGGTCTCCTTTGTTCTATGCTCTTCCCGTACGGCCACCGCATCCGGATCAAACGTCTCTTCGGTGCGTTCGACCCGCCGAAAATCCATCTTCACGTCCACCCGCACGATGGCGTTGCCCGAACCGACGACACCATCGAGCATGGACTGGATGCGCTCCTCATACGCCCTGGCAACACCCTGAACCGCGGACATATTCTCCGATGTGTAGGCCGCCACCGAATCATTATCGTTCCGGGGTTTGTTGAGCAGTTCGCCCGAGTCGCTGAGCACGCTTACCGCCGACGGACTCAGACCCTCTACGCTGGATGCGACCAAATGAACGATGCCCTGGATCTGCCGCTCGTCCAGGGTCCGACCCGCCACAAGGCTCAGGACCACGGAGGCTTTCGCCTTTTCTTCGCCGTCGCTGAAGATGGTCTTTTCCGGAATCGAGAGATGCACGCGGCTCGCCCTGACTTCGGGAAACTGGCGTATGGTCCGTGCCAGCTCGCCCTGGAGCGCACGGCGGAAATTGACCTTCTGGAGGAATTCGGTCATGCCGAATCCCGTCCGGTCGAAGACCTCAAACCCCACACCACCGCCCTGGGGCAGGCCGTCGCCCGCCAGCTTGAGCCGGATCTCATACAGACTGTCGGCGGGAACGAGGACCGTGGTGCCCGAGCCGTCGAGCCGAAACGGGGTCTTGTATTCCCGAAGCTTTCCGGCGATCGAGGCCGCGTCCTCCTGGGAAAGAGAGCTGTAGAGGACCTGATAGTCGATCTGGTTTGCAAACATCACCAGCCCCGCGATAATCCCCACGGACAAAGCGAAGGTGCCGATGAGGGTGGCCTTTTTCGTTACCGGCCACGCCAGAAAGGTCTCCAGTATGTTCGCCATTACATCGTCCCCCGATCTTTCGAAGCCCGCCCGCTAGCGTTTGTATGTGTCCGGCGCGGTCATCGTGCGTCGCGCCCTAGATCTGCATGCGCATGATCTCCTCGTAGGCGTTTACCAGTTTATTGCGCACCTGCATCATCATCTGAAACGAAAGGTTCGCCTTCTCCATGGCGATCATCGCCGTGTGGACGTCGGTCCCGTCGCCGGTGGAGATCCCTTTAATCGCATTTTCGGCCTCATGCTGGACTTCGGCGACCTTCTCGATGGCGTCAGCCAGGGTGGCGCCGAAATCGGCCCCTGCGGCCTTGTCCTGGACATTCTTTTCTATCCCCCCCGGCAGTTCCGGGGTGGGTCCTATCCCCTTAATCGTCATCAGAGCCGTCCGATCTCCAGAGCCTTCTGGATCATCATCTTCGCGTTGTTCATGGCGGTCACAGACGCTTCATAGGCCCGGGTCGCCGAGATCATGTTCACCATCTCTTCGATCATGTTCACGTTCGGCAGGGTGACGAAGCCGTCCGCATCCGCGTCGGGATGCCCCGGGTCGTGGATCTTCTCGAAGGGCCGGGGATCTTCCACCACACCCTCGACACCGACGCCGGCTACCCCTTCTTCGCCCATAAGGATCGTCGAGAACACCACGTCTTTGCGCCGGTACGGCCCGCCGTCGGGCCCCCGGGTCGTATTGGCGTTGGCCACATTCGAAGCCAGGACGTTGAGACGGGCCTTCTGAGACTCAAGGGCCGTGGCCCCGATTCGAAACGATGTAAAAAGGTTCATCATGCCCTCCCGTTTATCGTGCCGACGAAATCGCGTCGCGCACCATGGCCAGGTGCTTGGCAAGGATTTGAGAGACGGCGCCGTACAGCATGGCGTTCTCACTCATCTTCGCCATCTCCACCTCCATACTGACGGTGTTTCCGTCCGCGCTGGGGTTTGTGGCCGGAACCTGATAGAGCTCCGGCGAACGGTCGTCTCCGGCCCGTGCTTCCCCGGGCGCCGTCTGCGCCTCCCAGGCCTTTTTCATCTCCCCCTGGAAATCGAAATCCACGGCCTTATAACCCGGCGTATCGGCGTTGGCCACGTTTGCACTCAAGACCTGATGGCGCACCGATGCCAGATCGAGAAAACGCTCGAGAACCGCCGTCGTGGCGTCTCTCAGCATGGAACTGCCGCCACCGTCGACCGCGACGGCGAAAACCCGACGCGCCCGCCGCTTCTTTTCTTTACCGAAACCCTCATGCTCATACACTCTACTAGCAAAACTCGTACCGCTCCCTTTCCCCTCGGTCAATCGGACCGGATACATAAGGAAGGGGAAAAATTTTCCTACCCCGGCACATATTGTCCTTCTTCGATATAGCGGGCGAGCTTGTTTCTAAGGGTTCGTACGCTTATTCCCAGCTGCCGTGCGGCCCGGGTGCGGTTGCCCCCGGTCGTATCGAGAGTTCTCAGGATCAGGTCCCGTTCCATATCTTTGACACTCCCGGGCGTTATGTCATTGACAGCCCTGAGGTTCAGGTCCTCCGGCCGGAGCGTCGTTCCGGAGGCAAGAAGACAGGCCCGTTGCATGGTATTCTCCAGTTCCCGGACGTTACCTTTCCAAGGATAGTTCTCAAGCGCCCGACGGGCCTCCGGTCCCAGGACCCTCCCGGCACCCCCGCCGTAGATACGGAGAAAGTGTTCCGCCAGGGGGAGAATATCTTCCCGCCGCTCTCTCAGGGGAGGGACCGACAGGGGCAGAACACTCACCCGGTAGAACAGGTCTTCCCGAAAACGGCCCCTCCTCACCTCGTCGGCAAGATCACGATTGGTCGTGGCGATGATCCGGATATCCACCGACACCGGCGACGACCCTCCCACCCGGTCGATTTCGCGTTCCTGAAGTACGCGGAGCATCTTCGCCTGTAGTTCCGGGGGCATTTCGCTGAGTTCGTCAAGCAGAATGGTTCCACCTTCGGCGAGTTCGAATTTTCCCTTTCGGCGCTCCCCTGCTCCCGTAAAGGCCCCCCGTTCATGCCCGAAAAGCTCCGATTCGAGCAGGGTCCCGGGTATTGCGGCGCAATTCACCGCGACAAAGGGACCCCGGGCCCGCCGACTTCGACGGTGGATGAACCTGGCCAGCACTTCCTTGCCCGTACTCGACTCCCCTTCGC
>CAYYSS010000056.1:0-11410 GCA_964474325.1 uncultured Nitrospirota bacterium | reverse complement strand
AGAACAGGATCCACCGGACCCTGTACTGGACCACGGTCGTTTTTCTCTCGGTTACCGCCCTTGCCTTCCTGACCATCGTACTGCTGTTTTACTCCCAGACGGGCAATATTCTGCGGCGCCTGTCTCTCGTGCGACAGGCCGCCCGGGATACCGTGCGGGGCAAGTTTGTACCAATCCCGGAAGAAGCGAAGACGAAGGACGAGATCTCCGGCCTGATCCAGGCATTCAATACCATGGTGGAGGAGATTGACGCCCGCCAGGAACAGCTGGTCGAGTCACGGAAGCTTGCCGCCATCGGAACCTTCTCGTCCGGCATCGCACACGAACTGAACAACCCGCTGAACAATATCTCCCTGACCGTGGACACCATGCTCGAGGAGTTCGAAACCATGACCTGTGAAGAGGCACGCGTGTTCTGCATGGACATCGTCGAACAGACGGAACGGGCAAGCGCAGTAGTGAAGAATCTCCTGGACTTTTCCCGGGAAACCCTGCCGTCGGAGACCATGATCGACCTGGCCGAACTCATAAACCGGACCACGAGCCTCGTGGAAAACCAATTGCTCATCTCGTCCATCCGGCTCGTACGAGACGTGCCGGACGACCTGCCCCGCGTCCTGGGAGATTTTCAGAAACTTCAACAGGTATTTCTGAACCTCGCTGTCAACGCGATCCAGGCCATGCCGGACGGCGGCACCTTGCATATCACCGGCTCCGCCGGGCCGAAGGGATACGTTCGCATCGACTGCAGTGACACCGGCGGGGGAATTCCGGCGGAAAAGCTCGACCGTATCTTTGATCCCTTTTTCACCACCAAACCGGTTGGTGAGGGCACGGGTCTCGGCTTGTCCATCGTCTACGGCATCATTCAGAAACATAACGGTTACATTGAGGTAAAAAGCGAAGTAAACGCAGGCACGACGTTTTCCATATTTCTGCCGATTCCCGAAGAGCAGCCGATCCATGACAACAATTCGAGCAGCGGTCATTGACGACGAAGAAACCGCGGGCCGCCTGATCGCCCGGGTCCTGGAACAGGACGGTTTCGACGTGGAGGTCTTCGAGAGCGGCCGACCGTTTCTCACCCGCATGGAACAGCGCCCGTTCCACCTTGCCTTTGTGGACCTGCGCCTTCCCGACATGGACGGCATTGAGATTCTCAAACGGCTCCGCGTGACGAATGAAAACACCGAGGCGATTATCGTGACCGGACACGCATCCATCGAAACGGCGGTGGAGGCAACGAAGGCGGGCGCGTTCCATTACCTCACAAAACCGTGCAGACGCCACGACATCCGCCTTCTGGCGCAAAGGGCCCGGGAAACCATCGAACTCCGGGAGGAGAACCGCAAGTTGAAACTTGCCATGGGCCGGGACAACCTGATTCCCGGGTTCGTCGGCGCCAGCGCGGGCATGCAGGAAATCTTCGCTGTGGTAAAAAAGGTGGCAAAGGTCAACTGCAACGTTCTTCTTCAGGCCGAGACCGGGACGGGCAAGCAGATGGTGGCGCGGGCGATTCACGCCTTGAGTCCGCGCGCCGAAAAACCCTTTGTCTCCTTCAACTGCGGGGGCTTCACCGCCGACCTTATCGCAAATGAACTCTTCGGCCACGAAAAGGGCGCGTTCACCGGCGCGGTGGGAACCAAGATAGGCCTGTTCGAATCGGCCCAGGGCGGAACCGTTTTTCTCGACGAAATCGGGGAGATGCCCTTGTCGATGCAGGTAAAACTCCTGCATGTCCTGCAGGAGCGGGAGGTCCTCAGGGTCGGCGGTACCGTTCCGATTAATCTTGATGTACGTATCATAGCCGCCACGAACCAGGAACTCCAGACCCTGGTTGCCGAAAACCGATTCCGCGAGGATCTGTTTTATCGGCTCAACGTGGTGAACATTCGACTGCCGCGGCTCGCCGACAGACGCGACGACATCCCCCTGCTCATCACCCATTTCATCGATAAGTTCAATATAGCCTTTGGTAAACACGTTACCCGCCTCGCTCCGCGCGCACAGGAATGTCTTCTCGCGTACGCATTTCCCGGTAATGTCCGTGAGCTGGAGAACATCATTCAACGAGCCGTAGCGCTGGCCGAGGAACCCGAAATCAAGATTTCCGATCTGCCTTCCCGATTCCGGGCCATGGCCAAAACTGAACTTGACGAAGAGATCTTCCTGACCCTGGAGGAGGTGGAAAAACGGCATATCAGCAACGTCCTTAAATCCACGGATTTTAATAAGTCTCTCGCGAGCAGGATCCTGGGCATCCCCCGCACTACGCTCTGGCGTCGAATGAAACAGTACGGCCTTGAGAAAAACTAGCCCGGCTCCCCCGCCGCCTGGCAACAGCTCACAAGTCCATGCTTTTCATTATGAAACACTCGATCTTGGCACATGCATGTAACGCATTGAAAAACAGATACTTTTTGGTCCAACCAGAAAAGTGTTTCAATACGGACGGGGACAGGGAGGCGCGGTTCTGTGACGTTTTCCCCGGGCACTTGATTTTATTCTTTTTCATCAATATGTTATCAGCATACCGGGGTATCGGCGGGCATCGTTTCGTGAAAACCGGCATGCTGTCGCCTCTGCCTGTCCACTGCCTGCCTCACAACACTTAACATATTGAATTAAATAGCTTTTTAAGCTCTTCCCCTGTTCATTGAGACCTCCCCGCGCCACAATGGCACGCTCATTGCCTTCTCTCCCGGCGCCTCGGGTCGACGGCACCTGCTGACGGCCCGGCGGAATATATCGATATCAGCACTCGATTCGGGTGGGAAAAAGGAGGAAAGGGATTATCGTGTGGCATATGTATCTTCCCATAGCGGGAAACAGCGTTAATGTACTGGTTATCGGGGGCCTGGGGGTGGCCGTTGGCCTCCTGTCCGGAATCTTTGGGGTTGGGGGCGGATTTCTCATGACGCCTCTGCTTATCATGTTCGGGATACCACCGACGGTCGCGGCGGCGTCCGATTCCAACCAGATCGTCGGCGCTTCCACGTCCGGAACGCTTGCGCACTGGCGCCTCGGAAACGTCGATGTGAAGATGGGGCTTCTCCTCCTTGTGGGGGGTATTGCGGGGGGAACCGGCGGTGTGCAGATCATCAAGATTCTGCGGGCCATGGGGAACGCCGATTTTCTCATCTCGCTGACCTATGTGATCATGCTCGGCGGCGTGGGCGGATATATGTTCGTTGAAAGCCTCCAGGCCATGCGGAAAAAGCCCGGGGATCAGACGTCCGCGAAACCAAAAAAAGAGTCGGGTTATGCCCGCCTCGTGAACAAACTTCCGTTTCAGACCCGTTTTGAGCGGTCCGGTGTCGAAATGTCTCTGCTTCTGCCGCTGTTGCTGGGAATTCTCGTCGGCGTTCTCGCCGCGATCATGGGCGTCGGCGGTGGTTTCATCATGGTTCCGGTCATGGTCTATCTGCTCCGCATGCCCATGCACGTGGTGGTAGGCACCAGTCTCTTTCAGATCCTGTTCACGTGCGTTAACGTAACGATCATGCAATCGGTGAGCAACCACACCGTAGACTTTGTCCTTGCGCTTCTCCTGCTTCTCGGGTCCACGGCAGGCGCACAGGTGGGAACCCTGATCGGGAAGAAACTCAAGGGGGATCAACTGAAGATTCTCCTTGCGTCGCTGGTCCTTATCGTCTGCGGGAAGATGCTCATGCAACTCCTCGTACAGCCGGATATCCTCGTATCCATGGCGGGAGGGCATTGATATGAAACGTTTTGTTTGCACAGTACTCTTCATTGCCCTCTCAGCGGTGATAGCCGCCCTCCCCGCCGGGGCCGCGGTCACTTTGGAACTCGACCAATCCATTGTTGATGTAAGCGCCTTTTATAACGGCACGGAGATACACGCGTCGGGGACCGTACCGCCGGGAAACCAGGTCGTCGTCCTGGTAAGCGGCGAACCCGAAGACCTCCACCTCAAGAAGAAAGGAAAAGCCGGTGGGGTCTTCTGGATGAACGTGGGGGATCTCACGTACGAAAACGCCCCGGCCGTCTACATGGTCTACGGTACGTCTGCCGTGGAAGAATTCCTGGACGCGCCCGAGCTCCCGTTCAGTCTGAAGGCCCTCGAGGCGCGGGTGAAGATCACGCCGGCCGGCGACGATAAGGATTTTCTGTTCCGGGAGTTCGTAAAGTTAAAGGAACACGACGCGGTTTATGCCGTTCGCCCGGGAAGCGTTACGATGACGGACGACGGCGCGTTTAACGTCCCGCTCCGGATTCCGCCGCGGATGAAACCGGCGACCTACAAGGTGTCGGCCTTCGCCCTGCAGGACGGAACGGTCCGGGGGACCGCCGAGACCCAATTCGTTATCCGACTGGTTGGCTTCCCCTCGTTTCTCTCCCGCATGGCATTTGACAAATCCCTTATCTACGGCATTCTCGCGGTCGTGATAGCGGTTGCCGCCGGTCTCATTATGGGGTCTTTGTTCAAAGGAGGAGGAGGCGGGCATTGATCCGGCGTCACGTATGGCGGATAATGGTTATACGGCAGCGCGGGTAACTCCGCATGAAACGGCACTGTGGCGAGTACGCCGTAATCGTCGACGCCATGTATTGCGGCGACAGCCACCGTCCATCCCGCCGGGGGCCGCCTGCGGTTCTTTTCGGGGCGTCCGTTTCGATCACTGCCCGCAATCACACCGCGATCGAGCAATGAGACGCCTGTTCAACAGACTCCGCCGTTCCCTCAGAAACGGCCTTCACGGGCCGGCGGGTCCTCCACCCTCCATGGAGGACCGCATCCGCCGGTTCCGGGAGATCTTGGGCCTGAATAACCGGATTCTGAAGAAGATCACCGAAATCAACGAGAAACTCAGCGGCGATTACGTCTTTGACCAGACCTACGTTCACGCCGCGGCACGGGACATCACCTCCGAGGTGGAGCGCCTCGTGTACGCCCTCGAGCGCCTTGCACCCGGGAAATACCGCAGTCTCGTGTCGGCGCTGGCCCGCATTCAGGCAGGCATTGAACAGGAATTATCGGGACAGAATACGCTTGTCTCGACAACGTTTGTCGTGCCGTACGACAATTTGACGCGGGACGCCGTTGACGAGGTCGGGGCAAAAAACGCGCACCTCGCCGAGATCGGAAAGAGCCTCGGGCTCAACGTCCCTCGGAGTTACGCGGTGACGGCATCCGCGTATCACGCCTTTGTGGAAACCAACGCGCTTGCGCCTGTCATCGAACGGATTTCCCGGCAACGGCGGGAAAACAATACCTCCCTGGCTGAAGCCTCGGCCGAAATCCGCAAAAACATCCTCAATGGCCGCTTGCCGACCAAACTCCAACGGGATCTCACAAAGGCGGTGGAAGCCCTCACGGCCGACGGGGCCGCGGGTGTCGCCGTGCGGAGCAGTGCCTGGCTCGAGGACCGCCAACACAGTTTTGCGGGGCAGTACAAAACCATACTGAACGTTACGCCCGCCACCGCCGCAGCGGCGTACCGGGAAGTCGTCGCAAGTCTGTTCACCAAAAACGCCATGGCCTACCGCGACAGTTTCGGTTATCGCGATCATGAAATTGCCATGCCGGTCGTCTGCCAGGAGGTCATCGACGCGGAGATAAGCGGCGTTCTCTACACCCGGGATTTCCAGGCTCCCGGCGGCGACACCATGCTCGTAACGGCCGCCTGGGGTCTCGGCGAACCGATCGTCTCGGGAACCGCCGCGGGCGACCGATTCAAGATCAGCCGGCACGCCCCGCGAACAATCGTCGGGATGAACGTGGTACGGAAGCCGTCGGCGCTCAGGCCTGACCCGGGAGGCGGAACCCGGATGGAAGACGTCGAAGCCGAACGGCAGACGCGGATGTGTCTTTCCCGGGAGCAGCTTCTTCTCTTGGCCGAAGCGGGGATGCGTATCGAAAGCCATTTTCGGCGTCCCCAGGATATCGAATTCGCTTTTGATCGGCGGGGCAACCTGATCATCCTCCAGACTCGCCCCCTCGCGATTCAGACGGACTCCCTCCCCAGCGCGGGCGAACTGTCGACCCTCCTGCGGGACAAACCCGTCCTGTTCCGTTCCAAGGGCCAGATAGCCCAACGGGGTATCGCCGCGGGACCCGTCTGGCTTGTGCGTACCGAGGACGATCTGACGAACGTCCCGGAGGGAGTGATCCTCGCCGCGCGGGTTGCCTCACCGCTTTTCGCGAAAGTACTCGACCGGACAGCGGCGGTAATAACCGACGTGGGATCGGTAACGGGACACCTGGCCACCGTAGCCCGCGAGTTCCGGATACCGACGATATTGAACTGCGGCGACGCGATTGCTCACCTGCGGCATGGGCAGGAGATTACCGTTGATGCGGAAGACAACGTAGTCTACGACGGTCTCGTTCCCGAACTCCGGGACTATGGAATGGCTGAAGACCCGATCGAGGATACATACGAATACCGTCTTCTTCGACGGGTTTTGAAAAGAATTGAACCGCTGAGACTCATCGACCCCCTGCACGAAGACTTCACGGCGGAATCGTGCCGCAGTCTTCATGATATAACCCGTTTCGTTCATGAAAAGGCCGTCCAGGAACTCATCGAAGAAGACACGTACCGCACCGCAACCGCAGCCCGCGATGCCAGAAGGCTCCGGTGGCACATCCCCCTGGATCTGCTCTTTGTCGATGCGGGAGGCGGCCTCCAGCCCGGCGCCGGCAAGGACATCGTTCCCGGGGATATAAGCTCGGGTCCCATGCAGGCGCTCCTGAAAGGGCTCTCCGTGCCCGGGGCCTGGAGCGGGGAGCCGCTCTCCGTGGATTTCGCAAGTTTCATGTCCAGCCTCACCCGAACCATGGCGCCGGAACTCGCGAAACCCCGCCATCTCGGCCAGAACCTGGCCCTGGTATCCCGGGACTATGTAAATATGAGTCTGCGGCTTGGCTACCACTTCACCATGGTCGATGCTTACGCGGTAGACAATATCAACGACAACTACATTTATTTCCGCTTTTTCGGCGGTGTCACCGACGCCGCCCGGCGAAGCCGTCGCGCACAGTTTCTCGGCCGTGCCCTCTCCATGAACAACTTCCGCGTCGAGGTTCGGGGAGACTTAGTCGTGGGACGAATCAAACGGATTGACAGAGAGGAGGTGTTTTTCCGCCTTAAACTCCTCGGCATGCTCATTGGTTTTACCCGGCAATTGGACGTGCGGATGGTGGACGACACCGCAGTAACAACATTCATCGACAGATTCAAGAAATTCGTGGAGGAAGCAGATGAGTACACCGACAAGTTTATTGATCTTGGATGACGAACCGATCGTTACCAAGCGTCTCAAGCCGTCGTTGGAGAAAAAGGGCTATGTCGTCGAGGCATTCACAGACAGCGCAGAGGCCCTTGAACGGATCCGCGAACGCACCTTCGATATCGTGATCACCGATCTTAAGATGGAAGGGATCGACGGCATGCATTTTCTCGGCGAAGTAAAGAATCAGTCGCCGGATACGGAGGTGATCGTTATCACCGGTTTTGCCACCATGGAAACGGCGCGCGAGTCGTTCCGGAAAGGCGTGGCGGACTTCCTGGCGAAACCGTTCAAGCTCGGCGAGATCGTCACCGCCATCGAGAAGGCCGAGGCACGCATAAAAGAGCGGCGGGGGTAGCACATGAAAAAAGCACTGATTTACCTTGAAGAAGATCTTCGGTCAAGTATCGCGCTCCGCTTTGCCGCCGATCAGCTGAAGTGGACGAAGGGAAGAATCCAGGTTATCCACGTCGCGGAACCGGACGCGAAAACGTCGGCGGGAACCGGCTGGGTACGGCGCACCTGGGAACGAGGAATTCTGGAGGCGTGCGCGGACGAGGTCCGTCGCGTCTTGAAGACCGAGAATGTCGCCTGTCCCCCCGCGGGAGAACCGAAGGTTCTCATCGGCGACCGGGACGAGGCGGTGCTTGATGAAATGCGCCGCGGCGGGTACGACCTTTATATCGAAGGTTTCCTGAATACGTCCGACACCCGGGATTTCTACGACTTCGTCGGTCGGCGACGCTTCAAGGAAACCTCTCAACCCGTCCTCATCGCGAAAAACATGGTCCCTGAGCACAACGTGGTCATACTGGCGGGCGAGAGCGTGCCGGCCGAGACGGTCACGAACTGTGTGGCGACGATCTACGGAAACGCACGTAACGAACTCGATCTTACACTCCTGTACTATCGTTTTTCGCAAGAACACGAGCTTCTCTTCAAACAACGCCACGAAGCGGGCTCCTATATCGACCGGGCCGAATCCCTGCTGAAGGACGCCGGCTGGACGAATGCCGAATACCTGGTCATCCAGGGAACGCCTGAGCAGGCGAGTGCCTACTTGAGAAACTACGGCGTGGTTGTATCGTCATTTCCGGTGCGGCAAAGTCCGCGGACGGACGTGCTGGCACTGCTCTCCAACCCGCTTCTTCTCTGCAAACCCGCGGACCGCAACAAAAAGGGAGATGTCTGATGAAACTACTGGTGATTGTCGATGGTGAGGAATACAGCCGACGAGCCGCCGAGGTTGCGGCACGTTTTGCCGTTAATACATGGGCCGACGTTACAATACTCGGGCTCCAGGCATCCGGCGACCGGCCCGAACCCCGGCTGGTCGGCGTTCTCGAAGGGATCCACCGGCTGTTTCTCGGCACGGACTCCCCGTACGGAACGGAACTGCTTACCGCGACCCGGAGTATCGGCGACGGGACGTGGGAGATGACCCGCGACGACGACGGGCGAAAACTCCTCCGCGTTATCATCCGGCACGGCGAAGATTCCCGCGTGGCACTGAACCAGGCCCGGGAAGACGACGTCGATTTCCTTATTATCGGTTCCGCGCGGGGGAACGACCCCCAGTGGGGAGGCGACATCCGACTCCCGCAACGTGTTGTCACAAACGCCTCCTGCTCTTCCCTCGTGGTAAAAGCCGGTGGCGCGACTACCACCCTGGCCTGCTGTCTCGACCAGACCCGCGTGAGTCAGGAATCCCTCGAAATCGTGAACCAATTGGTAACAATCCACCGCGCGGAACTTAAGATACTGGGCCTTTCCCGCACCAAGGAACGTGACGAGAAAATCCACGCTACGATCATGGAGGTTCTCCGCTACTACGCGGAGCGCGGCATCCGGGCCTGGTTACGGCTTGTAGAACCCGACGAACTGCCCGGCTATGCGCGGGAGCTGTCCCGGACGGGTATGCTCGGATTATGGTTCGGAAAGCAGTCTTTTCTCCGAAAGATATTCTCTCCGAACCATCTTGAGAAAATACTCGAGGTCGCCGAGTCGTCGGTACTGATACTGAAGTGAAACGATTGCGCGGATGAATTCGCAATGCATCGCCCGTCTTACCCCGGTCGGGAAAATTCGGGTATTCGCACCAAGATCAAAGGAAACGCACAGCGCGTGAGTCCCGCGGGCGTCGCGTTTCCCGAATACAACGGAGGTTAAACAATGCACCGATACAAGGCACGGGACGTTATGGAACCCATAACAAAAACATTACGCCCAACCGATACGCTGAAGGAAGCCGTACGCACCATGCTCGTGGCAAGCCGGAAGCCGGAACTTCGCGGATCGAAGGGGCTCCTGGTCGTCGACGACGGGAAACTAATCGGCATGGTGTCGATCAAGGATATTCTGAGAGCCATCATGCCCTCCTACATGCTCCAGGACGCCACATTAGGGGAGTTTGCATGGCCGGGGATGCTCGAGGACATGGCTCGTCTCGCCTCTTCAATGTCCGTCCGGCACATTATGTCCGTAAACCTGCATACGGTCCCACCCGAGGCCCCGCTCATGCAATGCGCCGCCCTTATACTCGAACATAATCTCTGGCGCCTGCCGGTTGTTGACCCGGACAATCGCCCCCTGGGTCAGGTCTACGTCAGGGATATCCACTACGCAATCGTTTCAGCAATTTTCGGGGAGGATATCTGAGTTATGACCCATGAAACCGCAACGGTAGCCGAAGCCGTAACCTTCGGCCCCACTTTCTGGACGGCAACGGGGATTTTCATTGCCGCCTACGTCCTGATCGTTTCCGAAAAAATCCATAAGACGGTCGTCGCGGTCCTCGGAGCGGGCCTGGTGCTGACGCTCAAGGTTCTGGATCAGCACGAGGCCTTTCATCTCGAGTCCTTCGGGGTGGACTGGAACGTGATTTTCCTTCTCATCTCGATGATGATCATTATCAATCTCATGCGCCCGACCGGGTTCTTCGAGTACGTGGCGATAAAAAGCGCCAAAATCGGCCGGGGAGAACCGATCAGAATCCTGCTTATCTTCTCCGTCGTCACGGCGGTGTTGAGCGCCCTGCTCGACAATGTCACCACGGTCCTGCTTCTTGCCCCGGTAACCCTGTTTATCGCCGACGCCCTCGAGATCGACCCGATCCCCTTCCTCATAGCCGAGGCACTGGCGTCCAACATCGGCGGTACGGCAACGTTAATCGGCGATCCGCCGAATATCATGATCGCGTCGAAAGCCAAGCTGGACTTTATGGCCTTCGTCGTACATCTGGCTCCCGCCGTCGTCGTTATCATGGCGATTTTCATCGTGCTCATTAAAGTACTGTTCGGCAGGAAACTCGTTGCCGGAGACGAACTCAAACAGCGGGTGCTGGCCATGGACGAAAACGCGGCGATCAAGGATCCCCGCATGCTGAAAAAGTCCCTTTTCGTCCTCGCCCTGGTAATTACCGGTTTCGTGTTTCACGGCGTGCTCCATTACGAACCCGCAACGGTAGCCCTTTTCGGCGCGGGACTCCTGCTCCTCCTGTCAGGCACTCATGAGCCCCATCATGTCCTGGCGGAGGTCGAGTGGCCCACCATATTTTTCTTCATGGGGCTGTTTATTATTATCGGCGGGGTCGTTAAGGTCGGTCTTATCAAATGGATGTCCCAGCAGGTCCTTGCTCTGACCGAAGGTAATCTTTTCTCCACGAGCATGCTCATTATGTGGTTTTCCGCTTTTGCCTCGGCCTTTGTGGACAACATCCCCTACGTGGCGACCATGAACCCCCTTGTCGTGGACATGGCCCGCCACATCTGGCCGGACCTTTCAGGGATTTCCCTGCTCCACCATCCCGACCTTATGCCCGTCTGGTGGTCTCTCGCTCTGGGTTCATGTCTGGGCGGAAACGGAACGGCCATCGGGGCGTCTGCAAACGTTATCGTCGTCGGCATAGCCGAGAAAGCGAACCGAAAAATTTCTTTCATGCGATTCATGGCGTACGGCATGCCGATAATGATATTGACCGTCTTTCTTTCGACCATCTACGTCTGGCTCAGGTATTACGTCTTCTAAACCGGACTCTGCAGACCGACGAATCGGCGGGCGCCGGGACGAACATCGTGTTCCTGCGCCCGCCCCGCAGAGTTAAAAAACCCCACAAAACCGCCCTCCAAACAAAACATACAAAGAACAGGAG
>CAYYSS010000055.1:0-11471 GCA_964474325.1 uncultured Nitrospirota bacterium | reverse complement strand
GGTCGCCCGGTGGACAAGCGGCGTGAAACTGCTCCGTACATCGAGGTCTTCAAGCGCAGACGTCTTGGCCTCGGTTGCCGTAATCACCGCCCGGGTCATGGCGCGGGCGGTGAGGCGGGCGTTGGTAAGAAGGATTATATTGATCGTGCCCGGTTCGTAGAACCCGCCCTCGTCCGCGCCCATGCGCATGGCGTTGGAACGTACGCCCGCGGTGACAAGGGCAAAGACCTTGAGGTCCCGGAAGGTTTTTTCGGAAACCGCCAGGTTGTCCACGTCCGCCGCCGTAAGGAGCAGTGCGGTCCGGTCGCAGTCTTGCCCGAGTGCGGCGCATACTTCTTTCTTGACGACGGGAGCGCCGTTTTCGTGCTTCGCCCGCCATGCGGGAATCGGCATGTAGTGGTTCCCCACGGCGGTTACGGCGGCCTTCAGTCCCTCCAGGGTGGAAAGGACGTCTACCGGCTCGGTGAATTCGACGACCAGGGTCTTGTTTTCGTAACCCCGCAGGGCCGGGTAATGGATCCCGGCCCGCCGCACGTGGTCGAGAGCGACCGGCACGGTACGGACACGGTCGGCGAGGACTGTCCGCCCGGGGACAAACAACGCCCCGGTCAGGAAAATCAGGAACAATGCCGTAGCCGGTTTCCTCACGATTTCGGCCTTCCCGGTTCCGCAGGAGAATGCTTGTGAGACATGCGGGCTGGGTTTCCCGTGATCAATATACCACGAGGACGTTCGGCGGCAGGCCCACGTCGAGCGGTGCGGTGGTGATCTCGGTGTTCGTCGCGGTATCGAATACCCGCACACCCGGACTCGTCACGTTCCGGTCCGGTACGAAGAGACGCCCCGTGTCGTCAAGTGCGATGGACGGAACGAACGACAGGTCCTGCACCAGGTCCCCGGTTACCGTGCCGCTTACCGGGTCGAAGGCCACGACCGAATTAAAAAAGTTGAACGAGGCGTCCATGTAGGAGACCACGGCGTAACCCGCCGCTGCCCCGGCTATCGCTACGTCGCCCATGTCCCCACCCAGGTCAGCCTCGCCTACGACGATACCTTCCGCGGTAAACGTAACCGGATCCACGGTCTCGATACCGCCGTCGTCGGCGCCGTAGTCCCCGGTTTCCGAAACGATCAGTTTCCCCAGGGTTTCGTCGTAGGTCATGAACTGGGGGTTCTGTCCGGTGAGGACGATCCCGTCCACGGCCGGGGTTCCGGGATCCGTGTCCACGAGTTCATCCGTGGTGGTGTCTACCACCACGAGCAGTGCCGGGAGGCCGGCCACCGGAGCGAAGAAATTATTGCGGTCCAGACGCTGAAGCGCTACAAAGAGATACCCGCCGGCCATGGCCATGGGGCTTGCCTCAACGATTCCGTCGGGGTCCCCGGCGGCGAATGCCGAGAGATCCACGATTCCCGGCGTCCCTCCCCCCGGCTGGGTGGGGTCGACGATAAGGAGGTTGTTGGACGCATAGAGACTCACGTAGGCCTTCGTCTCGCTCACCACGGCGATGTCCTGGGGATTCGAGCCGTTCCCGGTGCTGAACTGATTCAGGGCCGTGGTCAGGTCCGCCGTATCGAGGACGGTTACGTTGTCGAACCCGAGACGGTTAATGATATAGATCTTTCCTCCGGCGACCGCCACGTTGTGGTCGCTTTCTATGATCCCGCTGGAGGCGGGCAGGTTCGCAGAGACCGACAGATCGGCCAGGTCGATCACGGAATAGGAACCGGACGAGAAATCCGTCGTGCCGACGAAGATCCCGGTCCGGGCGCCCGTACCGGCCGCGTTTTTCGAGCCTCCGCTTGAACCGCAGCCTCCGAGGAGCAGGGCCGCCGTAACAAGGACGACGGGGACGAACACGTTTCGTTTCATGAAAAACCGCATTGAGAAACCTCCCTAGAATTTCATGGTCAGTGTGGCGACAAACGATCTTCCGGGAAGCGGGTAGCCCAGGACGTCGGCGACCTGCCGGTCTGTGAAATTCTTCACCTCCACGGTAACCGTCATAGTGTCCCGGGGATAGAGCGTGACCCCCGCGTTGTGGATCGTTCGATTATCTATTTTTTCCAGGTTTGCCTGGTCGAGATAGTTTTCGGAGATATAATTCAGTTCATAGAAGATACGGGCCCGGTGATTGAAGGCCGCGACCCGGCTGAAGAGTTCGTGGACGGGCCGGCCCGGAAGACGGTTTCCGTGGAGAAACGGGGCCGCGCTGGTGTTTTTCGTAGAGAGATACGTGTAATTGCCCGAGAGTTCGAAATGATCCAAGAGTCCGGCGGACCAGGACGCTTCGATTCCCCGGGTCTCGGCCCCGGCCACGTTTTCCGCCCGGACGGTGCGTTGCGATGTCTGTACGAAGACGATCATGTCCGATACCGTGCTGTAGAAAAACGCCCCTTCGGCGTACATGCGGTTGAAGACCAGGGGGCCGAGGGTGATGTCCCGCTTTTCCCAGGTGAGGCCCAGATCGGCGGTAACGCCGTCTTCCGGATCGAGAAACGGGTTTCCGACCACGCCGCCCCGGTCGCCGAAGAGTTCCGAAAAATTCGGATAACGATAGTACCGGCCCGCGTTCGCCTTGAGGGCCAGGTTTTCCGAAAGAAGCCACTTGGCTCCGATACGGTAGCTCAGAAACCCGTCGTCATCCGGTGCCGGAACGGTGCCGAAGGAAAACGGCAGTTCTCCGCCGAAGTCGTTCTGAAGATACGTGTAGATGACTTGCGGGGTAAGGGTCAGGCGTTCGTCGGCGAGGCTCAACTCGTCTTCGAGGCCGAGTTCGAAGGCGGTCCGTTTCTGGGTGTCCGGGTCCTGGATATCGGTCAGGCGGTCTTCGGTGTCGAAACGTTCGTGTTCCAGCGACGCAACCGCGGAAAGTATATGGTGGTCGCCGTGATAGTACGTTGCCTGGGCGTCGATCCCGAAGGCAACGGCGGCGTTTCGATTGTCCTGCCGCCCGGTTCCGATTTCGCCCTGGAGATCCCTGAACCGGGTCCTTTCGTACACCATGTGTCCCGAGGCTTCGAGAGTAAGGAACGGCGAAAACAGCCCGTCTTTCCTTCCTCTGATATTCGCTATATTCCGGACGGTATCGAGATCCGCGTCTTCCGACTGAAAAGCTCCGAGTCCCGGTACACCCTCGTGTTTGTGAAAGAAGGTATTGACGATCTCGATCCGGGTGGACGGTTTCGGTGTGTAGGTGATTTTGCCGAGAAAATCCTGGGCGTCGAAGGCGTTGTTCCGGCGGGTCGTCTCCCGGTCGTCCGCGGTATTGGCGCGGGTGCCGTTGTCGTCGCGGAAGGTGAAGTCGCCGTCCGATCCCGTAAAGTCCGCGGTAAAAAGATAGGCGACGTTTCCCGAGCGCCCTCCGGCCTGAACGTCGGTCTCGTAGGTGTCAAACGAACCGTAGGAGCCCCGCAGGCTGTAGGTCGGGGTATCGGTCGGGGGTTTTGTCACCAGGTTGATAACGCCGCCGATCGCGGACGAGCGATACCTGAGGGGCGCCGCTGCCCTGTAGACCTCGATCCGCTCAAGGGAACGGAGGGGGAGGTTCGACAGGTTGACGGTTCCGGATCTTCCCCGGTTAAGCGGTACCCCGTCGAGGAGAATCGTGACCTGTTCGGCGGACGATCCCCTGACGGATGCGGTGCTGAAGGCCCCGAGGCCCCCGAAACGCCGCACGGTAAGCCCCACGGATTCCTCGAGCAGTTGGGGAACGGTTGCCGAGGTATCCCCGTGCTCTTCCGTCCTGATGATCGAAACAAACGCGGAACGCTGCTCCACCTCAGCTTCTTCCGCCGGGGTTTTCACGGCCTCGACCACGACCTCTTCCATGCGCGGCGCCTCTTCGGCCCGGGCCGGATGTGTCGGCAGACAGAGGGTAATCAATGTGGAAAAAAGCAAAACGGAAGAGAACAGCGGAACACGGCTGCGGGCCGGGACCGGGCGATGAACGATTGCAGGGGGTAGAGGTTGCACCCGTTCGCGGGTTTCCGGGCGGGCGGAAAGCCGCTGTGTTCCACGAGACACGACACGGGCAAGACGATGAATCGATGCAACCGTCTTTCCGGAAACGTACGTACATATGCGCAAAATAAGCCGTGCCTTCACGGCGTCTTCTCCCCGTCTTCTTTTTCCCGCTTTACGAAGAAGAAATCGATTTCGCGTACCAGGCGGGCGTTTTCCTTGTGGGAACGTACCGCGATCCGGAGAAACCGATTGTCGAGCCCGTCGAAGTTCGAACAGTCCCGGAGAATGATGCCCCGGGAAAAGAGGTGGTTTCGGAGTTCCCCGGCCCGTTCGTGGCGGACGAGAAAGAAATTCGCGGAACGTTCGTAGACATAAAGACCCGCTCGTTTCAACCGGGCGGACAGAAACCGGCCCTCAACGTCGAGCCATCGGCGGGTTTCCTTTACGTAGGTCTTGTCGCCGAGGGCGACGTAGGCGCCCCGCTGGGCCAGGTGGTTGACGGACCAGGGATCCCGATGTTCGTTCACGACGGAAGCGATTTTTTCGGGGAAGACACCGAAACCTATCCTGAGGCCCGCCAGGGCGTGGAATTTGGTAAGAGAGCGGACGACGACCAGGTTCGACCGGCCGGCCACGTCGCCGATAAGGCCCCGGGGGTTGTCCGTGAAATCCATGAAGGCTTCATCTACCACGAAAAGGGCGGGGCTCCCGTCCACCGCCGCGAGGATCTCGTCGCGGGACACGAGACTCCCGGTGGGATTGTTCGGGTTTCCCATGAAGATCAAATCGTCGCCGGAGGCTCCTTCGGCAAGGGCCGAGGGGTCTATCCGAAAACCGGTCTCCTCGGAAAGAGGGACGCTCTCGATCGCGGCTCCCGCGAGACGTCCGGCATTGGCGTATTCCGAAAACCCCGGCGCCGTGACCCGCACCCGGCCGGGACGCAGGGCGCGGCAGAGGAGGTGGATGAGTTCGTTCGAGCCGTTTCCGCACAGGATTATTTCGGGAGAAACGTCGTAGATCTGGCCGATTCTCCTTCTCAGCCGACGGCAGACGTGGTCCGGGTAGGTCCCCAGGTATTTCATCTGGGTCCTCATCTCGGCCTTTACTTTTTTTGACGGCCCGAGGGGGTTTACGGATGCGGAAAAATCGAGAATGCTTCGCGCGGGCCGCTTCAGGATGTCCGCCGCCCTGTAGACATCGCCCCCGTGGCCATAGTCCTCGCTCATGCCATACCTCCCAATCCGACTGCGGCAGACAGGGAGACCGTCCACCGGAGAAAGAGCCCCCCCATGGATGCCCCGAAGGCACACCATGCGGTAAACAACGCAAGAGTAATCGCCCGCGCGGCCGTTTCATAATCAAGGGGGCGGTACTCCTCGCCGATCCACGGTTTTTCCACAACGACGCCGCCGTAGACGGAGGGTCCTCCGAGACGCACCCCGAGGGCTCCCGCGGTCGCCGCCTCGGGATACCCCGCGTTCGGGCTCGCATGCTTCCGCCCGTCGCGAAGGGCGATGCGGAGCGCCCGGCCGGGGGAGGCCCCGGGGACGGCGAAGGCTGCCAGGGCCGTAAAGAGCGCGGTAAGCCGGGCGGGGATCAGGTTCGCCAGATCGTCGAGCCGCGCGGACGCCGTTCCGAAGTACCGGTACCGGTCGTTTTTGTAGCCCACCATGGAGTCCAGGGTGTTGACCGCCTTATATGCCATGGCGAGGGGAAGACCACCCAGGGCGTAGTAGAAGAGGGGGGCGGTGATGCCGTCGGACGTGTTTTCCGCCACGGTCTCCACGGTCGCCCTTAAGATCGCGTCCTCGTCGAGACTCCCCGTATCCCGGCCGACGATCTCGCCGAGCCGCCCCCGTGCGCCGGAAAGATCGTTTTCCCGCAAGGCCGAAAGGACACGCCCTCCGGCGCGTACCAGGCCGCGGGTCGCAAGGGTGGACGCGGTAAGCCAGGAAAGAAGGACAAAGGCGGGAAGCCACATAACGCCCGTTGCGCGGAAAAGGGCCTGTTCGATACCCAGGGTGAGTCCGTAGACACCACCCACCACCACCGCGGTCAGGATTCCGCCGGTCAGGCGTTCCGTGATTCGGTCGGCACCGGGCCGCCGGAGCAGGGTTTCAAGACCTCCGATCAGTTTCCCCATGGCAACCACCGGATGGGGAATCGGGCGGGGATCTCCCACCGCCAGGTCGATGAGAAACCCGGCCGCAAGTACGCCTTCCGGGCCGATCACGTCCTTACCTCCAGGAGGTCCAGCACGAAATCCATGTCGAGATGGCTCCGCAGGGTGTCGGCCCACCGGTCGATCGCTTCGTCCCGCAGGCGGGCGTAGGAAACCGTCCGGCCGAGCGGGGCCAGGTTTTTTTGAACGCGGATCGAGTCGATCAGATTACGGCGGAATTCGTCGTTATCGAAAAGCCCGTGAAGATAGGTGCCCCACACGGAACCGTTTTGCGATCCGTCCGGGATCGACCGACCGTCGTCGTAGAGCGTAAAGAGCGGCTCCGGGGTTTCCGTGCGGCCCATGTGGATTTCGTATCCGGACAATTCCATCGGCCCGGCCGACTGAAACAGAGGACGGGTAACCGTCGCCCGGACCTGGCGGGTGGTCTTTACGGTATCGAGCGTGGTAACCGTATCGAGAAGGCCGAGACCGTCGGTCACGGGCGTTGTGCTTTCAACGGCGTTCGGGTCGAGGATCCGCCGGCCGAGCATCTGGTAGCCCCCGCAGAGGCCGATCACCACGGTGCCGCTTGCCGAGGCCTCGGTAATCGCATCGGCGAGTCCGCTTTCCCGGAGGCCGGCCAGGTCGTGTACGGTATTTTTCGAACCGGGTACGATAACGATATCGGCGTTCAGAATGTCTTCCGCTCTTCGGGTAAAAAGAACTTCGACATCCGGCTCGTAAAAGAATGGATCGAAGTCCGTAAAGTTCGAGATCCATTTGAGCTGAACCACGGCGATTCGAACGGGGCGTGACTCCGTGCTGTAACGGAGGCGCTCAAACGGGATACCGTCTTCTTCGTGCATTCCCAGGTCTCCCAGATGGGGGAGAACGCCGATGACCGGACGCCCGGTCTTTTCACGAATCAGATCCAGGCCGGGGTCGAGAATTGTCTTATCGCCCCGGAATTTGTTGATAATGAAGGCCCGGATTCGCCCGGCGTCCTGATCGAGAAGGGCGAGTGTTCCGTACAGTGAGGCAAAAACACCGCCCTTGTCGATATCCCCCACGAGGAGTACCGGCGCGTCGGCGTACCGGGCCATGTTCATGTTGACGATTTCACGGTCCGAGAGATTGATCTCCGCGGGACTCCCCGCACCCTCCATGACGATCACGTCGAACCGGGAGGCAAGGGCGTCGTAGGCCTTCCGTACGGCGGGCCAGGCTGTTCCGTGGAAACCGTAGTAGGCGCGGGCGCTCATCGAGCCGTGGACCCGGCCGTTCAGGATGACCTGGCACCCGGACTCCGACTCGGCCTTAAGAAGCACCGGGTTCATATTGGTTTCAGGTTCGACCCGTGCGGCCTCGGCCTGGAAGGCCTGGGCCCGGCCGATTTCTCCCCCGTCGGCCGTTACGAACGAATTGAGGGCCATGTTCTGGGCCTTGAACGGTGCGACCCGTATACCTTGATCCGAGAGAATCCTGCAGAGCCCCGCCGTGAGAAAACTCTTTCCCACCCCGGAACCGGTTCCCTGGATCATGATTGCCCGGGCACTCACGTCCAGAACACCCCGTTAACGAGTTTGACCACCGGGGCCCGGGACCAGTACTCGATGATGTTGACCGCACCGAAGTCCTGCTCGATCCGGAATATGTGCTCGAGCGACAGCCCCAGGGCATCGCAGAGGATCACCCGGTTCACACCGCCGTGGGCCACCAGGGCCACGGTTTCCCCACGGTGCCGGGCGAGGAGGTCGTCCAGAGCGGGCTTCAGGCGTTTTTGCACCTCCAGGGTACTTTCGCCGCCCACGGGAGAAAACTCCAGGGGGTTTTTCGCCCAGGCGACGAAATCTTTGGGATAGGCCCTCCGGCACTCTTCGAAGGTAAGGCCCTCCCAGTTGCCGAAATGCCTCTCCCGGAAAGCCGCGACCGGCCGGGGTTCGACGCTGTCCGCGGCCGCAATAAGTTCCGCGCTCCGCCGGGCCCTGGAAAGGTCCGAGCAGTAGACCGCGGAAAACGAGATGCCGGAAAGCCGCCCGGCTACGGCCCTGAGCTGGTCTTCGCCTCGTTCGGAAAGGGGGACGTCGATCGTCCCTTTGTACCGGGACTCGCCGGCGCCTTCCGTCTCGCCGTGACGTATCAGATAGAGAGTTGTCGGTTCCATATCACGCACACAAAGAGGACTGCTACTTCGCCGATTTCCGAGAGTGCCCCGAGCAGATCTCCCGTAAGGCCTCCCACCAGACGGTTGCCCAGCGTTTTCGTAAGGAGTACCCCCGCCAGAACCGCCGCAAGCGCCCCGGACACGGCAGCGGCGAACGAGGCCCGGATCGGGACGGGAACCAGCAGAAACAGGGGTGCCACAAGAAGGATCGTCCATAGCGAGGCCGGAAAGAACTCCCGGAGACCCGCGTTCTCGATGAGCAGGTAGCCTAAGCCTTCGGCCCGGGCCGAACGGCCGCCCGCTATTGCCGCCGCCATGGCCCACCGGGAGAGAGTGCCGGAAAGAACGATTGCTATGAGGCCCACCGGGAACCGCCCGGTCCCGGTAAGAAGCGACGAAACGGCCGAGAACTTGAGCAGGAGGACGAAGACGATCCCGGCCACGCCCACGGGCCCCGCCGTACTGTCCCGCATGATCCGCAGACGACGCTCACGATCAGCCGCGGGGTCGCCGGCGGATTTGATCCGGGCCGCATCGAGCGTATCGGAGAGCCCGTCGAGGTGAAACGCACCGTTAAGCCCGGCAAGGATCGCCACGGCCAACGCGGCCGCAGGTAAAGGGCCGAGGGCCGGGAGAAGAAGGGTTACGGTCCCGGCAACGACGCACCCCTGGAAAGCCCCGGCCAGGGGAAAGAAGGCCGTTGCGCGCCCCATGGTTCGGGCCGTCACCTCGCCGCCCACCCGGACGGGAATCACCGTGAGGAACTGAAGCGCCAGCAAAAAGGAACGCATCAGTTTCTTTGTCCGAAACCTCTTTGCACTTTGCAGAGAAGTTTTCGCGTCGGTATACCTTGCAGTGGCATACAATACGGGACCGGCGGCCTCAAAGAAATCCGCTTCGCGGCATGACGGATGGGCGAGGGGCAAGGGGGTTGAGTGGCGGGAAGACGTAAGACGGAAGACGTAAGACGTGAAATGACGTCACTTCTCCCGTCTCCCTTCTCCCTTCTGACTTCCGCCGAAGGCGGGTGACCGGCCCCTTTCGCGGGAATTCTTTTGCAACAATAGGGTATACGTGCCGACCCTTTGGCCGCGGTTCCAAGGCCGCCTTGGGTTTTCCCCGGGGTGCCGTTTATATCATTAACAGGGATCATTCAATCGTTAAAGCAATACATTTAAATGTCATGCGCCGTTCCGCCGTTCGTTATCCAATCTGGTCGCCCGTCACGCCGGCGTCGGCGAACGTGGCCATTTCCCGGTAGATCTTGAGCCCGGCATCGATAACGGTCATGGCGAGGGCCGCGCCGGTGCCTTCGCCGAGCCGCATGTCCAGGTCGAGCAGGGGGCGGAGCCCCATCTTTTCCAGCATGGCCGTATGTCCCACTTCGACCGACTTATGGGCGGCAAAGAGATAGTCGCCCACGGTGTTGTTGAGCGCCCAGGCGATAAGCGCCCCGGCCGTGGAAATAAATCCGTCCACCAGCACGGGAACACCTCGCGCGGCGGCGCCCAGGCAGAGCCCGGCAATGCCGCCGATCTCCGCGCCCCCGACTTTCGCCAGTACGTCGATCGGGTCTTCCGGATCGGGGTTGTTGACCCGGATCGCATCTTCGATCACCTTGACCTTGTTTTCGAGCGCCTGGTCGCCGATACCCGTGCCCCGGCCGGTGACCTCGGCAACACTTTTCCCGGTCATGACCGCCGCGACCGCCGCCGACGGGGTGGTGTTGGCGATCCCCATATCCCCGGTGCCGAAAAGACCGTAGCCCTGCTCAGCGTAGTCCCGGGCAAGGTCGATACCCACCTTGATACAGCGCTCGGCCTCGTCCCGGGTCATCGCGGGGCCTTTCCGCATGTTCTTCGTTCCCGAGACGACTTTTTCCCGGACCAGCCCTTCGGTTTCTCCAAAGTCGTGATTTACGCCGATATCCACCACCACCACGTCGGCCCCGGCGTGCCGGGCCAGGACGTTGATACCCGCGCCGCCCGCCAGGAAATTGAACACCATCTGGGGCGTAACTTCGGCGGGGTAGAGAGAAACACCCTCGGCGGCCACGCCGTGGTCTCCGGCAAACGTAAACACGGCCTTTTTCGGGATTTCGGGCATCGCACTTGCCGTTATGGCCGCCATCTTCCGGGCGCATTCCTCGAGGCGCCCGAGGCTTCCCGGGGGTTTCGTGAGATTGTCGAGCCGGGTCTGGGCCTTTTCGGACCAGGACGGGTCCGGGGCCGTGATTGAAGAAACGGTTGAGCGAATGTCGTCTTCCATCAGAATGTCTCTCCTTTAAGAACCATTGGTATGCCTGAAACAACGAACACGACCCTGTCTGCCAGGGCGGCCGTCTGCTGGTTGAGTGTTCCGGCGAGATCCCGGAACCGCCGGGCCAGGGCGTTTTCCGGAACGATCCCGAGCCCCACCTCGTTGGCCACGACAAAGAGGGGTCCCGAGCGGCGCACGCCGAAAGCCGCGATGAGTTCCTCTTGTTCGTTTTCAACGGAGCGATGTTCGTCGAGCAGGATGTTGGTGAGCCAGAGGGTGAGGCAGTCGACGATTACGGGACCGGGCCGGTCGGCTGTTTCCCGGACGGCGCGGGAGAGTTCCAGGGGGGCCTCAATCGTCTCCCAGTCGGCGCCCCGTTCCGCCTGGTGCCGTTCGATACGTTGCCGCATCTCGGAGTCCCGGGGTTCAGCGGTTGCGATAAAGGTTTTTCTGCCGTCGGCCCGCGAGGCCTCCCGGAAGGCAAAGGAGCTTTTTCCGCTTCGGGCGCCCCCGGTGACGAAGGTTATGTCGTGTTGTCTTCTCATCGATCCCGTTCGAAGCGCGATGCCCCGGGGATCGAAAAAAATCCCCGGCCTTCGAAGGAAAGCCGGGGATTCCGGTAGCCAGAAACTTCTACGGGATCCCTCACACCTCTCTCCACGAAGGTTTCCGTGAGGACATCGCGTCAGGCAGGTCTTCTGGCTTCCCCGCCCTGCGGCCGCCTTCCCATCCCGTCGGTGCGGGACAGTGGCTTGTCGGCCGTCAGGGTTCCCGTCGACCGTTTCCGGTCTGCCGGGCGGGGTTACAGCGGCGGGTCTGCTCCCGAATCTCACGTGGGTCTCTTAACCAGACTAGTTGTGCCGAAAACGGATCTGTGTAGACATTAGTGTATGAGCATAAACATATGAGTCTATGTC
>CAYYSS010000054.1:0-11869 GCA_964474325.1 uncultured Nitrospirota bacterium | reverse complement strand
ATAGAACATCGAACATAGAACTCCCAATAGTAGCCGTGCGTATTTTCTTGATCCCGCCCTCCCCTTTTCCGGGGAACTTTTGCACTATTAAGGTTTACCCGTGATTACGCTGCAATTCGCAGAGAAGTTTTCGCGTCGGTATACGCGTCGGCCCTTTGGTTGCGGCTCCATGGCCGCCTCGGGCCGTTTGCCGCCAAGCCCCATGTATTCCCTGAGTAGACGGGGATAGAGTGCCGTATTGAAAAAAATATTCATCATCATGTAACACTCGTGGGTGCAAAAGCACCTCGTTTCCGTGATTGCGCGGATTTGATCCACCACGCGGGGTTTGCGGAGGATCCGGCGCAGGTCGTAACCGTCCCGCCTGACGTTCCCGAGTCTCCTGTCGAACGATTCGCAGGGATACAGGTCTCCCGTCTCCGTCAGCACCAGGGTGAGGCGTCCCGCAAAACAGGGAAGCTGGGGTGTTCCGGTTTCGGCGGTGTTGCGGATGAGCCGGCGCTGAAGAATATCCTGGGCGGTCTTCAGGCGCCCCCCCCGGAAGCCATACGATCCTCTACCATTACCTGCGGCGGAATTCAATGTCTCGGCGGCCGCCTGGTATCGGCGGAGATCGACATGTTTAAGCCGCGGATCCGACACCGCACCCCGTACGAGGGAAACCGTGTGCGTCCGTACGGCCGGCAGGCCCTTTACGTAGTGAATCACCTCGTCCATGCGGTCCTGGTTTTCCGCACAGAAGAGCGTATTGATCCCAAGCTCGAAATTCCCGAACCGGTCCGCCAGTCCTTCGAGCAGGCCGTAGCATTCCCGAACCCGCCGGAACGCCCCGGGGACGCCACGAAGCGCATCGTGCCGCCGGCCGAGTCCGTCGAGCGAGAGTTTCAGCACAACGGTGCTCTTTGGGCACCGGCGGAGGATTACCTCCGTCTGCTCCAGGATCCGTTCCGGGAGAAGGCCGTTTGTCGGAAGGAGGATCAGGGCCGGTTTATTATTGAGGTAAAAAACGTCGACGATTTCAGCCAGGTCCTCCCGGAGAAAGATCTCGCCGCCGGAAAAGGCGAGCCAGAGGAGGGAGCCCAGCGAGCGGGATACCCGATGGATCTCGTCGAGTGAGAGTTCCGGCTCGGAGGTGATCACGTCCCTATCCCGGGAGAGATAGAAACACGCCGGACACCGGGCGTTACACCGGCGGGTTAGGAAATACGTAAACTGGATCGGCCGCGATTTACGGAAAACCGCTCCCAGGTGACGGAAGGGTGAATAGCTCACGCGGCCTTTTTCGGGACAAAGGCCCCGGTACTCGACCGCTTGCCCCGGCCCCGGTTTACGCGCCGACCAGGTTCAGCGGTTCGAAAGGACGAAAAAAGCCCACCCGCAAACTCAAGTGCGCCGACGGATGCCCCAACGAAAACGGCGGTCGCAAACGCGGTTGCATAATAGGCGGTGGCGACCAACGCGAACGCTGGGCCACCGGTCCGGAAAAAGCTCCATATAAGACCCTTCTGAAGAACGATATTGGCGCCCTGAACAAGAGCGCCGAGCAAGCCCAGGACGGGCCTTCCGGTTATGAAAAAGAGAGCGAACAGTACCGCGGACAGTACCAGGGCGGCCACGTTCAACTTAAGACCGCGGGACGCCGTGCCCGAGTCGGCCGTCAGGTCGTGGTTACCCAGGGAATACCGGGTCCAGTACCGGGACTTTCGCCAGGCGTTTTTCAGAGAATCCAAATAGGAAAACCCGAATATATGACGGACCAGAATACGCGGGTCCATTGCAAGCGTTCCACCCCGCCTGCGAAAAGAATGGGAAAATGCCACGTCTTCGAGAATCGGGAGAGGCCCGTCGGGAAATCCGCCGCTGTGTTGAAACGTCTCCCGGCGAATCACCATGGCGTGGGTGGCGATGTAGTCGGGGGACACACCGTTACGGGTCTCGTTGTAATGGATGAAAACCGACTGGACCCGGCTGAAAAAAGACCGGTCGAAAGGCTCGGGGGTATAGGATCCGCCGATTGCGGCCTTCGGCCCGGCGTGCCTGCCTGCCTCAAGGACCCGGGCCAGGGTGTCGGGATTGACGACACAATCCGCATCGGTGAAAAAAAGAATTTTCCCCCGGGCCGCATGAGCCCCCGTGTTGCGCGCAACGGCCGCGCCCCGCCGCCGGTCCAGGCGAATCAGCCGACAGGGAAAACGCCTGATGATCTCGACCGACGTGTCGTTCGATGCGTCGTCAACGACCACGACCTCCACGCCGCTCGAGCCTGTCCGGCACAAGGCCTCAAGACACGCACCTATGGTTTTGGCTCCGTTATGATTGGGAACGATTACCGATAACTCCGTCATGGCGTTTCTCCGGCGTTCAACACTATAGTGGACTTTTCTGCAAACACCGTTCCTCCCCTGTGTCGGAGAAAACTACCGATATTCCCGCCGCCTCAAGCGCCCGTTGTTCCTTTGCGGCCATCGGGTTCGGCGGATTGGCCCTTTCGGGACACATCCTTTGCCCGATAGGGCCAATTTTCCCCTCGGCGGAGTGGTATACCTCTTGCTCATTAAGTATTGTTGCGCAAGTCGGCATGCAGTTTTAACGCTCCAAAAAAAAGGGGAGGTAGACAATGAGAAAAAAGAGATTGTTGTTAGCGGTAGGTTTGGTGACCGTATTGTTGCTGTCGGCAGGATGGGCCGGGGCCGCCGGGTGGGTAAACCCGGATCTCCTCGTGACACCCGATCAGGTAGAGCGGAATGCGGCAAAACCTGACTGGGTCGTCGTGGACTGCCGAGACCTTGCCGATTATGCGAAAGGGCATATTCCCGGGGCGATCAGCCTGGGCAAGCGCTGCAAGAAAGCCCTTCGTGACCCCACGTCCCGGGTTTTTACCGATACCGCCAAATACGAGCGTATGCTGGGCAAGGCCGGTATCGGCAACAACACCAACGTGGTCTTCTACTACGGCGACATAAAGACCATTACGGATGCTACGGTCGGATTCTGGGTGATGGAGTATCTCGGCCACGATAAAGTCTATTTTATGGACGGGGGCATCGATGCCTGGCGGAACGCGGGAAAACGCCTCGATAAGAGGCCGGTGAAAAAATCGCCTGCCACGTTCAAGGCGAAGGTCGTAAAGAGCCGCCTGGCCACCACGGCCGAAGTTCTGGACATCTCCCAGGGGAAAGCCTCGGGAACCCAACTGATCGATTCCCGGACGAAGAAGGAATACGTGGGCAAGGATATCCGGGCGATCAAGGGCGGCCACGTTCCCCACGCGGTAAACGTGGACCATCTCAGCACCCTGAAGAAAGTAAAGGACAAAAAGACCGGCAAAATGAAGGCCGTCGGCTATCTGGACGCCGACGCCGCAGCAAAACAGTTCGCATTCCTCGACAAGAACAAGCGTGCGGTCGCGTATTGCCAGACCGGTACCCGCTCGACCCTTACCTACCTCCAGTTCCGTCTTCTCGGGTTCAAGAATCCTGCGAACTGGGACGAGTCCTGGCGGGTCTGGGGTTCTGATTTCGCGTCGGACTATCCGATCGAAGCACCCAACGGAGCGCAATACTACAACTTTGCGAAGACCAATAAATCGATCAAAAAACTTGAAAAGAAGGTGAAGGCCCTGGAGGCGGCGCTGAAGAAGCTTGGGGGAGGAAAGTAACACCGGGCGAGGTTTCCCCGACCGCGGAGGGCCGGCCGAATGAAGATTCCGGCCGGCCCGATCGATCGTTCCCAAAAAAATGGTTGCGGAACGAGTTCTTTTGTGGTCCAATTCGGAGTAACACTGTTTTTCGCCGAGGCGTAAGCGCGTCAACGGAAGGGGTCACTGTCAGCGAAAGGGGGTTGCGGCATGGCGGAAGGTTCAGGTGTAGAAGTTGTACGAGATGTCGGGAAGTGGGAGTGGTCGGAGTTATGGAAAAAGGATGACTGGTGGGCGATCTGGCTCGGATTCGCAATATTGATCGCGGGGCTTATCATCTACGTCCCTCAGAAATCGGATCTCAGCGCCAAACTAAGAGCGATTGACCAGAAGTACGGCGCCCAGGCGGAACGCACAAAGGCCTTTAAGACGATCGCCTGGTACAAAATCTACGACGCGAAGAGAAAGATTGAGGCACGCAAAAGCGGCGCCGGCAAATGGCTGAAGAAATTCACCGGCAAACCGCACAAGTGGACATCGAATCCTATCCAGGCCTTCGTCATGAGCAAGGACGCGGCGGATGTAATAAAAGCCAAGGGCATGAAGAAATACGAAAAGGCCAAGGCTGCGGAAAAAGAAGCCCTGGCGGCCGCAACCGCCGCTGAAGCCGCAGCGGAGGCCGCCGGTTTTGAGGACGCATCGTTAAACGCCGCGGCGAAGACCGCCATCGGGAAGTGGCGTGACGCCCACCTGAAGGCGAGCAAGGCAAAGAAAAAGACAAAAGCAAAGCCCTATAACCAGATTCCGTATCTGATCGGCCTCGGCGTGTTCTTTGCCTTTTTCTTCGCTATCGGCATGGCGGCCATGGGGAAAGACGTGGGGGCGTTTCTCAAGGCCTTTGTCTTCGTGTTCTTTGTGGCGGTTCTGGCGTGGCTTTTCGCAAAACAGGCGACGATGAAACATTACGGCATCGGATATGCGGCCTGGGCGATTTTATTTGGTATGCTGATCAGCAACACCGTGGGAACACCCAAATGGGTCATGCCGGCGGTCCAGACCGAATACTATATCAAGACGGGTCTCGTGCTTCTCGGCGCCAAGATCCTTTTTGAAAAGATCATAACCATCGGTACGGCGGGTATCTTCGTCGCCTGGGTGGTTACTCCTACGGTCTGGCTCCTCACGTATTGGTTCGGCCAGAAGATCGTTAAGATGCCGTCAAAACGCCTCAACGCCACGATTTGCTCGGATATGTCCGTATGCGGTGTTTCCGCGGCCATTGCCACGGCCTCCGCGTGCAAGGCCAAGAAAGAGGAACTTACGTTGGCGGTGGGTCTGTCGCTGGTATTTACGTCGATTATGATGATTGTCATGCCGGCTATCATCAAATCCACATTTCCCGTTGATATGCAGCAGGTCCTCGGCGGGGCGTGGATGGGAGGTACGATCGACGCAACCGGGGCGGTGGCGGCCGCCGGCGCGTTTCTCGGTGAGAAGGCCCTGTACGTTGCCGCGACGATCAAAATGATCCAAAACGTCCTGATCGGCGTGATTGCCTTCTTCGTCGCCCTCTACTTTACGACGAAAGTCGAAGCGGAGGAGACAGGGCACACGGTGGGGCTCATGGAGATCTGGTACCGTTTCCCGAAATTCGTGCTCGGGTTTATCGCTGCCTCGATTATCTTCTCGCTGTTCTATACGTCCTTTAACGCGGAAGTTTCGGGCCTGGGCTACTCGCTCGTTGATAAGGGGACGATCAAGGGCATGAGCGATCTGTTCCGGGGCTGGTTCTTCTCCCTGTCGTTTGTAAGTATCGGTCTGGCGACGAACTTCAGAGAACTGAAGGAGCATTTTGTCGGCGGAAAACCGTTTATTCTGTACGTTGCGGGGCAGTCGTTTAACCTCTGCCTGACCCTGTTCGTTGCCTACATCATGTTCTACAAGGTGTTCCCGGGATTGACGGCGACGATCTAATCGATGGCACACGCAGTACCTGATAAAAAAGAGTCCGTCCCGGGGGCCCCTGCTCCCGGGACGGGCGGGGTGCGCGGGTGGCTGAAGCTCGCGTTCTTCTCGTTGTTAATATGGTTTTTCGGCGCCGTGGCCGGCCCCTGGATACAAGAGCACGTTTCGCCCTTTGACGAGATCGTCCAGGTTATCGAAGAGCAGGACATCGACTCCGGAGCGTATTTCTATACGGAGATAGAGGCCGGCTTCGATGGCGAACGCTACCTGCGGGAATCGTTTGCCTTGGCCGATCGGGGAGATTTCGGCTGGACGGCGCCGTTTCTCTCGGGCGTTGCCATCTGCATCCTCCTGCTGGTTCTGGGGTTCCGCTACCTTCCGAACGATTGACTTCGGGCGGCAGCACCCGGAACACCCAGGATCTCTCTCGTATAATTTTTCCTGTCGTCTTCCCGGCACGCTCGCCGGAACCCCAAATCCTTCTTTGGTTGTGCCGACGCCACGTCGGGATTATTTCATATTGGAAAAAACTCGCCCTTGATCCGGGCGATGCTTCATGGTGTAATGGAAACGATCTCCCCGAAATCTCCGGGGCGTCGAGGGGTCATAACATGTAAATAGCAAGAAATTCCAAGCGACAGACGGCCACGGTACGGGCAGGGTTTAGTTTCTTTATCCGCAACTTCTGTGCAAACTGCAAAGAAGTTTCATCCGTGTTTCCGCGTTCACTTTTTGGTTGTGGCTCCAACGCCACGTTGGGGCATATCCTTTGACCTGCATCACGAGGAGGCGTTTACCATGTGGTTTTTCCGAAAGGAGTGCGTTGTTCGCCGGGGCCTTCATTTTGTACCGGGGACCCCGTGGTTTCCCCTCCTCCTGTGCCTGCTTGCGCTCCCCTGGGGACCGGCGGTATCCGCGAGGGCGGAAACGTCGGTTACAAAGCCGGTCGAACTGCGCTTACTTAATTGGAGCGACTACATGGACCCCGAGCTCATCAAGCGCTTCGAGAAACTCCACGGGGTCCGGATCAAGCAGATCTACTTTGATACCGAGGATCTTCGGAACGACATGCTTCTGCGGACGGGAGGGGCCGGGTACGATCTCGTCGTCTGTAATGACGTGACGGTCCGCGCCTATGTCAAGCGGGGTTGGCTCGCACCTTTGGCGAAGGACCTTCTTCCCAATCTTCGCTTTATCGATCGGCGCTGGGTCGAAGTTTCTCCGGAAGCCGAGGACTTTGCTGTTCCCTATTTCTGGGGCACCGTGGGGATCGCCTATCGGAAGGACCTGGTACCGAAACCCGTAACGAGCTGGAACGATCTTTTTCGGCCGGCCGAGGAACTCCGCGGGAAAATCCTCATGGTTAACGAGATCGCGGACGTCTTCGGTATGGCGCTGAAGAATCTCGGATACTCGGCAAACAGCACCGACCAAGACGAGATCGACGAGGCCGGCAGACTCCTCTTTGCCCAACGGCCCTATGTGCGCGACTACTCCTATCTCTCTCTCGACAGAAGTTCCGTTCTTGTTACCGGCGACGTCGCCATGGCGATGATATACAACGGCGACGCGATCGCGCTTAAGAACACCGAACCCGCTATTGAATTCCTGGTGCCGAAAGAGGGCGGCGGGCTCTGGGTCGACTTTATCGCCGTGCTGAAATCAAGCCCCAACCAGGAACTCGCCATGGCGTTTATTAACTTCCTGAACGAACCGGACAACGCGACGCGCCTTGCCGAGTATGTATTCTACGCCACTCCGAACAAGGAGGCCGAGAAGCGCCTGCCCGTGGAATTTCGCAATAATCCGACGATCTACCCGCCGAAAGATGTGGTGGCCAAGTCGGAATTCTATGCTAACCTGCCGCCCGCGGTGGTAGCGGCCCGAAACCGGCTGTATTTCCGAGCGATCAGCCGTAAATTTTCCCGGTGAACCTTCAGACCAAGATTATTGCCGCTCTGATCCCCTTTGTTGTAGCGCCGCTCCTTATACTGGGGGTGATCGCCTACACTCAGTTGCGCACCACGGCTGAAGAAACGTCGACAGCGGAGATGAAGACCGGGATTCGACAACTCGCAAATTCGCTCAATACGCTCTCCGCAACCGTCAGAGCAAATCTAGCGTTGTTCGCCGGTTCCCACATGCTGTCGCAGTACCTCGGCACGGAAGACGAGTGGGAGCGGTATTATCTGCTTCAGCCCCCTCTTTTTCGCGAGTTCTCCACGTACCACCGGGTGTATCCCGAATACCGGGAGTTTCGTGTCTTCCTGCAGGACGGCACTGAAGATCTCAGCTATTTCGCCGGCGCCGAGGGCTCGGCCTTTCCCCGGGAGCATATACGGGGATTTATCGAGGCGGCCATGGCATCCTCCGAGGCGGTGTATTCCCGGTATACGATCGATCCGGAGTCCGGCGCCGCCGTATTGCTGGCGGCCTGCCCCGTGCGCTTACGCCTCCCTGAAACAGAACCTGTCAGGACATCGATAAAGACGTATGGATATCTTATGCTTGCGGTCTCGCTGGAGCGAATGCAGGAGCAATTTGCGGCTACGAAAATCGGGGTTGGCGGTTTCGTCCTTGCGGCGGATTCAACCGGCGCCATCCTTCTCCCTTCGCGGGCCAGACAACGCGGCAGTCGTCTTCCGGTACCGTTTTTTCAACACCTCCGGCACGAGGGGGGGGACGAAACCCCGGTTGTCGGGGATTACCTGGGGACCCCCTTCTATCTGCTCGCGGAACGAAGCGCGGACGGTCTGTTTATCGTTGCCGGGGTACCGGAGAAAGAACGTCGTTCGTCAACAACACGGCTTGCGGCGGCAACGGCCGGGATAACCCTGGCGGCCATCGTTCTTGCCGCGACGCTTCTCGTCGGCTTTCTCAGGTCGCTTCTCGTTCGCCCGATCACAACGCTCCGGAACGCGGTCGAAGAGTTCGGACGGGGAAACCTTACCGCCGAAATTCCCGCCTCGGGCCGCGACGAGGTCGGCGACCTGGCTCGGGCGTTTCAGGAAATGAGTGTCAACCTTCTCCGCTCCAACAACCAATTGCAAACCGCTATTGACGAAAAAGAGATCCTTTTGCGCGAGATCCACCACCGGGTGAAGAACAATATGGCGGTTGTATCGAGCCTTCTTAATCTGCAGGCGCGGGAGGCAAAAGACGAGGGCGTCGCAAGGGTCCTGGAAGACAGCCAAAACAGGATCAGAGCAATGGCGCTGATTCACGAAACCCTCTACAAAGCCGATAACCTTGCCAAGGTGGGTCTTGAAGAGTATACTCGGGGACTCGTCGTCCAGCTTCTCAGGATGTTTGGCGCGCCTCAACGGCACATAGAGTTTTCCGTCGAGGCTCCGGGAGTGGAGCTTTCCGTAAACCAGGCCGTACCCTGCGGGCTCATCATAAACGAACTCGTAACGAACGCCCTCAAATATGCCTTCGTCGACCGGGCGCGGGGACGTATCCGGATCGCAGCCCGCCGCACGGGCGAGGGTGTGGTTGAAATGATCGTCGAGGACGAGGGCAGAGGCTTCCCCGAGGATCTTAACTGGCGGGAGGCGACGACTCTGGGGCTTCGCCTGATATCTCTCATGGTGGCTCAAATAGACGGCACCTGGGAACTCCGGCATGGTAACGGCACGACCGTCGTTGTACGGTGGCCGGCAAAGAAAAACGGGTAAGGAGCAATAATGAAGGAGAAAAAGATGGCAAAAGCACGGGTTCTCATTGTTGAAGACGAGGCGATTATCGCCGCCGACTTGAAGGACGGGCTCACGAAGATGGAGTACGAGGTCTGCGGTCCGGCCAAGTCCGGCGAGCAGGCGGTCTCCATGGCCCTCCGGCAGAAACCGGACGTTATTCTCATGGATATCGCCCTTGCCGGGACCGTGGACGGTATTTCCGCGGCACGGAAGATTCGAGAAAAGAAAGATATACCGATAATATTTCTAACCGCGTTTTCCGACGACGCTATCCTCGAAAAAGCAAAACGGGCCACCCCTTCGGGATACCTGATAAAACCCTTTCAGACGAGGGAATTACAGTCAACGATCGAGGTGGTCCTCCACAAAGCCGATATCGAGAGGGGCCTCCGAGACGATAACCGGCAACTCACGGCAGCCCTGGCGGATGCCAGGACCCTCTCGAATATCTATCCTATCTGCGCATCGTGTAAACGTATTCGGGATAAGGACGGCGCGTGGATGCAGGTGGAATCATACTTTCGCAAACATGCCGGCGCCGAGTTTAGCCACGGCATCTGCCCGGAGTGTCGGCCGAAACTTTACCCGGAGCTGGAAGACAACGGGAAGCGGAGGGAACAACGACGATGATACGGATCGACATTCCCGGCTGGAAAGAGCTTCGGGTTGAGCATATGGTTCTCGACTTTAACGGCACCATGGCCGTCGATGGAAACATTGTTGCGGGTGTCGCCGAACGTCTCAACACGCTGGCGGAAAACCTTACGGTTCATATACTTACCGCCGATACATTCGGAAAGGTACAGCAGGGGGTCGCGGAGATCCGCTGTGAACTCTCCGTTCTTGCCAAAGACGGGCAGGACCGGGCCAAACGGGACTACGTACGAAAACTGGGGGCCCCTGCCTGTGTCTGTCTTGGAAACGGAAGAAACGATCGCTTCATGCTCGGTGAGGCGGCCCTCGGGATCGCGGTCATAATGGAAGAAGGCGTTTCAGTGGAAACCCTCACGGCAGCCGATATCGTCATTGCCGGCATCAACCCGGCCCTCGACCTCTTCAAGGAACCCCGACGCCTTATCGCAACACTGCGGTCTTAACCCGCGCCCTGAAGGGCAGAGTGACGTGAAACGAGAATGTTTTGCATCGTACCTCTACCCCTTCTCGGCCACAACCTGTCTCCGACGCCCCCTCGCTACGAACCGCCATGAGAAACGCGGGTTAAACCAGTCGTCTGCTGATTACCGGCTCGAGGGTCGCAATGATCTTTCCGTTTTCAAATACGGTCACCTTGCCGGTGCTTTCGGATACCACGACGGCCACGGCCTCCGTCTTCCGGCTGATGCCCGCGGCGGCTCGATGACGGGCGCCGAGGCCCCGCAATTGTTTCGTTACAGGACTCGAGGCGTCGAGGTGCCGCCCCGCTGCCTCGACCACGCCGGTATCGGAGACGACGATCGCCCCGTCGAGAGTCGCCAGTTCCTTGATACTTTCCACCACCTCGGGCAGGGTGATGAGCCGCTCCCGTTTGGGGTACCCCTTAAAGGGATTGAACACGGCCTGGTGGGAAAGCCTGATGACGTTTTCCGTATCACCGATAACGATCGTCGTGCCGACCGACTTACCCTCCCGGCCCATGGCCCCGATATCAAGGGCAACGTCGACCATGGCCATAACCGTCGTGAAACCCCGCTTCGCAATGAGCGACAACGGGTCCAGGGGAAAGTCTTCGGTCCACGAACGGGCGAGGTCGTGAACCGTCAGGGTATCGAGGTGGTTTGTGCCCCAGGGGCCAAGTACGCAGATCACCTTGCTTTCCGGGGAGATAACACCGTTTAACACACCGTGAAGAAAAGCGTATTTAATACGGGAGAAACGGGATTGATTCCCTGCCCAGCTTCGAATGATCCGGACACCCCGATCTTTGAGTTCCGGATCCTTCGTTCGGGGAACGTCCTTCGGAAGCACTACCACACAACGGTCGTGAGATAGGTCCAACCGGAGAAACCATCCACAGTCCTTTTCGGACCGGAGAAAGACGAAAACGGTATCGGCCCCCGTCTCTTTCAAGAGAGCGAGGGCGTGGCGTATGAGGTGAGCGTGGGGATTTTCCATGGTCCGAAAATTATACCGTACAAATATATACCGGACCGACGCGACCCGCGGACGGTTTACTTTGCATTGGAAACAATTGGCGCAATGTTTTAAGAAGGCCGCCGATTTATTGGTATATCGGGGAAAATATTTTTCTCGAACCCCTCAAGTTTTCGGCCGGCCGGCCGATAGGATATATACGCGACATACAGCGAGCTCCGTCGGGCGACTTTCTCCAACACCATTCCCGGCGCCCGGCGGAGCGTCATACCGTTGCCGGTCCTTCCCCCCCCCCACGATACCGGCAACGGTTTTTTTTCGACCGGGACGGGGCAAAGCCCTTTTCACGATGCAGTTTGACCGGCCGAGAGGGTCTTGGTATATTGGTGCACGCGGTTTTGGTGATATTGTGAAAGAAGGTACGACAATAGACGCGGTCATGCTCTGCGGCGACGGGGGATCGAGCAGATCCGTCCTC
>CAYYSS010000053.1:0-11926 GCA_964474325.1 uncultured Nitrospirota bacterium | reverse complement strand
CATGGATTAGTCCCGAGCACGCGTCCCGCGACTCGGAACTAATCCTTTATTTGTTTAAGGAACCCTGTTGCATCACGGCCTCGGTGTTGTCGGGGTACCCCGCCCCGGCCGCTACGGTGCGGTCGGCATTTACGGCGAACAGATCCCCCGGGGGCAGATCCGTAAGGTCCCGGCTGTAGGTGGTCTGGTCCACCGTACCGGCGATCGTAAAGGGATCGTTGTCCGCTATCTTGAACCAGTGGAGGTTCGCGTCGTCGTCCCGTTCGTCGTCCGCGGAACCGATGACCCCGTCGACCCCGGCGTTAAAGGCGAAGGTATCGTTGACGCCGTCGGTCGAGGCCGTGAAGTTGGTGTTGTCCCCGGTTACCCCTGTTTGGGACCCGAGGTTGGGATGTCCCAGGCCAACAGCATGACCCAGTTCGTGGAGCCCCACGGATTCGAAATCGATCGCGCCCGAGGGGAGGTTGACCCAGTCGCTCACCAGGTTTCCGGTGGTCACCTGGAGGTTGTTGAACACGGTCACCATGTTCTGAACCGGTATTTCCATATCGTCGGCGTTGGGACTGGCCGGGTCGATGCCGACGGAAATATACAGGGTCCCGCCGGCGCCGGTGTAGCCCTTCGGGTGGGTGATCCGCCCCTCGCCCCAGGTCTCCCCGGCAAACACATAGGCCCCGGCCCCGGCCTGGACGGGAATCGTGAGAAGGGCTGCAACCGCTACAACCGCGACAACAAACCCGGTCGCGCAGGTGCGCCCCATCCCGCCCGCGGTCATGCGCCCTGCCCCCTCAGCCCGCATTTCTCATGGCGGTTCGCAGCGAGAGGCCGGAAGGCGGGTCGATACAAAGCGCGCCGGTTCGGGCGCGGAAACGTACGTGACGGTACGTTGAGCACCCGAACCAAGCGCAACGCAGGAGCCTTGGGGCTTTCCGGTTCCGCAGGAGAAGGACCATGAGAAATACGGGCTAGCGGACCCGCTCGAGACGGGCGTCCCTGCTCAGGCCGACGAGCCGCACCTCACTGCGGGCAAGACCCTGGAGTGATGCTACCCCGGGATACCGCCCGGCGTCCGTCCGGACGCCTTTCCAGGAAAGTCTCTGCCGGACGTTTCTGCGGACGGGCTCCGAGGGATCTCCCGGGCGGTAGGTTTCCAGGTTGACGTCGATTTCCGTCACGGTATCGTCCATGACGACTGTGACGATCTCCGCCTCACCGGTCGCTGTCTGGAGCGTCCGCAGGCTTTCGGCCGCTCGTTGCTCGGCCCGCACCCGTAGTGGGTCGAAATCCAGGATACCGTCATCGGCAAGGGAACCGATAAGATCGTCAAGTTCCGCGGGCGAGAGTCGCAGGGTATAGTCCCCGGCCTGCTTGTGGTACAGGGGGAAGTGAACCGCCACCAGCCCGTCTCCGTAGACCCGGACGAGGGGAGGCTCTTCCGTCTCGCCCCGGAATCCCACGTACCGGCGCAATTCGACAACGACCCCGCCGGGGCGGTCGGAAAACGTGATCACAGCGCCGTTTTCCCCTTCCACGGTCCTGGTTTCACCCGCCTGAGCGCCCACGGGGACGCACAGGGAAAGGGTGACGATCAGAACCGGGAAAAAGCCTGTAAGGTACCGAATGAAAAGTTCTGTTATGGTCTTCTCCGGACGCTGCGGGTTGACGGAAAACATCGTCTGGCCTCAAAGGTACTTATCGGCAGATTGTCTGAAAACTTAAGGGGGGGATGGGCAAAACGGCGCTACCGTTCGGCCCGGACCCACAGAAACACCCCTGCGCCGGCGAACAGCAGGGGGCTGATCCAGGCCGAAACCATTGGAGAGAGGCGTCCGGAAAACCCGAGCGAAAGCGCCATGGTGTGACTTGCCCAGTAGAGGACCGCCACGATTACCGCAAGCCCCGAGGCCCGGGTCCCGCCCGCGGCCCGGTACCGGAGGGCAAGGCCCACCGCCAGGGCGGCCATGGCGATACTCATGAAGGGATGGGAAAACCGGGTCGCCAGGGCAACCCGAAGACGGGTCGTATCGAAACCGGCCCGCCGGAGACGCCGTATGTAACGGGCAAGGCCGGGCCGGGTCATCTGCTCCGGCCGCGTGCGTTCCGCATCGATCCTGTCGGGCCGTTCGATACCCTCGTAGGGCATGTCCGGAATGATCCGCAGACCTTTCGGGGCCAGTTCATGTACCGACACATTCTTGAGCCGCCACCCGTTACCGTTCCAATACCCCTCTTCCGCCTCGAGTCGTCTCGTAAGCAGACCCTTATCGCTGAATTCAAAAATCGATACGTCGAAAATCCGCTCTCCGGTCGCCGCCACAAACCTCACGAGGGCGCCGGCGGGGGTTCGGGTCCAGAAACTCCGCCCCGCAACGGCCAGGGCGGGCTTTTTCCCGAGGATCCGTGTTTCCCGGAGAAGACGTGCCGCGCGGGCCGCCTGGGGCTCGATACGTTCCGCCGATACATAAGCGAACCCCCCGACGAAAACACCCGCGACAAGGAGAACCGCCGTGGCACGCCTGAGCGAACCGCCCAAGGCCTGAATCGCAACCAGTTCTCCGTAACGCCCGGCGAGCCCAAGGGTTACCAGGGTCCCGACCAGGACCCCCACGGGGAGCGCATAAGGGAGGTATTCCGGTACAAGCAGGAAAAGGTAACGGGCGAATACCGTCGCAGGTGGACTGACGGCCCCCAGATCCCCTATCTCGTCGAAGGCCCGCACCAGAAGACTCAGGAGGAGGACGGCCGAGACCGTAAGCCCCGCTACCGCCGTAAACCGCCGGAGGAGATACCACTGGAAGGTCTTCATCATCGTATCGGGCTTCTGAGAAAATAGGGCATAACCGCCAGTACCGCCGTAACAAGGTTTGGAATCCAGACCCCCGCAACCGCCGGAACGATCCCTTTCAGCACCATGCTTTCCATCGATATGAGCAGATAATAATAGCCGAACAGGAGGGCGAGTGCCGCGACAATACCGCCGAAACGCCCGGACCGGCCGGCCCACGAGCCGAGAGGCGCGCCGATGAGTCCAAAGAGGAGACAGGCCGCGGGCAGTGCGGTCCGCCGGTAGAATTCGATGGCCGATTTACGGCGTTCCCTGACAGGAGTCGCCGGATTGTTGATCACCTCGGAAAGGCCGGCCAGGGTCATTTCCTCCCTCGGCCGTCCCGCACGTACGTAGGGAAGGGTCAGGGGCAGGTCGTAGGCTCCGAACCGGACAACCACGTCCTGGTCCCTGCCGGCCCGGTGGAGAAGCCCCTCCCGCAGCGCCAAGCTTACCCCGCCGTCTTTGTGAAACGAGAGTACCGCGCGCTCCGCGGACACCGCCAGGGGCGGCATACTGCTTCGCTCCTGGAAGAGGAAAACGCCCCGGAACGCCCGTTCGCTTTCCTTATCGTCGACAAACAGCACCATACCCGGAAAACTCTCCGTTATGATCCCCTCGTCGATACGAAGCATGTCCGGCACGGCCCTGGTCACCACGTCGCGGAACATGCGTTTGCTGACGGGGGCCAGAACCAGGGTCGCCCCGAGAGCGAGTGCCGAACACACAAGCGAGAATCGGACGGCGGGACCCGCAAGCCTCCAGGGCGCGGCACCGCCTGCCCGCAGGGCTATGATCTCCCCGTCCACGGCAAGCCGTCCATAGGTGAGGAGCAGTCCGACCAGGAGGGCCATGGGAACGGCAAGGGGGAAAAACGACGGGAGCAGCAGGACGACGATCTTCCCCATGAGCCCGCCGGGAAGGTTCGGGAACTGCTTGATCACCCGGTAGAGCTTCTCAAAAAGAAGAAGACCGCTCATCAGGCCCAGGGCCAGGAGAAAATTTCTGAATATCTCCCCCGTAACCGAACGGACGTAGGTTCTCATCGCCCCTCCCGCCGCCCCGGCCGGAGAGTCTTCTCCGGGGGTACGTCCGTATCCCACCACAGGAGGGCCGAGCGCCGCCGACCGAACCGGGCGATGTATCCCCGGCCCTCCGGTTCAAGCCGTTGTCGCAGAAAAGCCTCGAGTAGATCCTCTTTCCCTTCCGCATCGAGACGGTCGGTCCAGAACCCGAGGGCGTCGGCGAAGTCGTCGAAGGGCTGGTCAAGGGTAAACGAAAAGAGCTTCACATCGGCGTAGACGCCGGCTTCGTGAAGCGCCGCCAGGTCGTCGATGTAATCCCCCCTCGGTTTCCAGGGACGGCCGAGAATAAGGGGGTAGAGTTCGTCGTAGAAGAACTTATTCCACGGCCCCGCGTTACGGACGAGCGCGATCCGGCGGGCAAGACCCGAGGCCTTGACGAGAAAATCCCGTTCCCGGGTGATCCCGCCCGGAACATGGGCCAGAAGGAGCAGATCGTGCCGCGGAAGGTCGAGTCCGTCCCAGCCCTCGGCGACGAACCGGAAACGGTCCGACCGGGTTCGCTCCCCCATATGGCGGTGTAACTCCTCCCCCATTGCAGGCGACGGCTCGACGGCCGTAACAGAAAGGCCCCGATCGAAGAGTTCCCTCGAAAGCGCCCCGGTACCGGCCCCCACATCGATAACCGAGCGGATCCCCTCAAGGAGCGGTGCGAGCGCATCCACAACAGCCCGGACATAGTCCCCCGCTTCCACCGCCCGGGCGTACCAGCGGGCCTTTCGGCGGGTCCACCGGCTGGAGGATGTCATGATCGTCCCCGCCGCGAGTCCCTGGTCGGCCCACGTCCCCCCAAGGCAGCCTTGGAGCCGCAACCAATGGGCCGGCGCGTATACCGACGCGAAAACTTCCCTGCAAATCGCAAAGTCGAATCGCCCCTTCGTCGAAAAGACCCGACTCGGGAAGTCATGGGAAAAGAATCTAATAGCGGTAATAATCCGGTTTAAAGGGACCGTCCTTGGAGATACCCAGGTAGTCGGCCTGGGCCTGGGTGAGTTCGGTAAGCTTCACCCCGAGTTTCCCCAGATGGAGCCGTGCGACCTTTTCGTCGAGGAGTTTCGGCAGGACGTAGACCTTGTTTTCATACCGGTCGGCGTTCGTCCAGAGTTCGATCTGGGCCATGACCTGGTTCGTGAAGCTGTTCGACATGACAAACGAGGGGTGCCCCGTGGCACATCCCAGGTTCACCAGGCGGCCTTCGGCGAGTATCGTGATCCGCCTGCCGTCGGGCCAGATTACCTGGTCCACCTGCGGTTTGACCGTCTCCCGTCTCAAATCCGGGTCGTTAAAGACCGACGCAACATCGATCTCCAGGTCGAAATGGCCTATATTGCACACGATAGCCTGATCTTTCATCGCGTCCATGTGTTCCCGCCGGATGACGTCGCGGCATCCGGTTGCCGTGACGAAAATGTCCCCGACGCCTGCCGCGTCTTCCATGGTTACGACTTCGTAACCTTCCATGGATGCCTGGAGCGCGCAGATGGGATCTATCTCGGTTATCAGGACCCGGGCGCCCTGGCCCCGGAGGGACTGGGCACAGCCCTTACCCACATCACCGTAGCCGCAGACCACGGCGATCTTGCCGGCGACCATAACGTCGGTCGCCCGTTTTATCCCATCGAGAAGGGATTCCCGGCACCCGTAGAGGTTGTCGAATTTGGATTTGGTCACCGAATCGTTCACGTTAAACGCCGGGCACCCGAGGCTTCCGTCCCGCATCATCTCGTAAAGGCGATGAACCCCCGTGGTGGTCTCTTCGGAAAGCCCTCTGATCTCTTTGAGATACTCCGGGTGGCGGTCGTGGACAATCTGGGTAAGGTCGCCCCCGTCGTCGAGCATCATATTGAGGGGCCTTCCGTCGGGCCAGAGAAGGGTCTGCTCGACACACCATTCATACTCTTCCTCGGACTCCCCTTTCCACGCAAAAACCGGAATCCCCCGGGCCGCGATCGCGGCGGCCGCATGGTCCTGCGTGGAGAAGATATTGCACGAAGACCACCGGACCTCCGCGCCGAGTTCCACAAGGGTCTCGATCAGGACGGCCGTCTGTATGGTCATGTGGAGGCACCCCGCAATGCGAGCACCCTTGAGCGGTTTCTGCGAACCGTATTCTTCCCGAAGGGCCATGAGACCGGGCATCTCGGTCTCGGCGACGGCAATTTCCTTACGGCCCCAGTCGGCAAGGGAAATATCCGCTACCCGGTAATCATGAAGTACGCCCTTTGTCTCGCTCATCGAAAACTCTCCTTTTCGTCGGCCCGAACGGCTACGACCGCGATGTTGATAATGCAAGCGTTAATGGTACCACGTCATCGCGGGTTCTGTCCTGCATTTTACCGGCAATTTATCGGCACTTTACGATTGACCAGCCACCCGGCAACCGGCCTCGTCACGCGTCACGGATCACGGCCTTTACGCCCGCCCGCCTGCAGCTACCGCCCCGGCCCTGCGGAGAAAACGAAAAAAGGGCCGGCACATGCCGGCCCGAGGGGGCCCCATCGGGGGACGATGGGGTCTGAGAAGGAGGTTGACGTTAACGGGTGATATTCACCAGTTCCTGGAGAATCTCGTCCGTTGCCGAAATAACCCGGGAATTCGCCTGAAAGCCTCTCTGCGCGGCGATCATCTTGATGAACTCTTCGGCGAGGTCCACGTTGGACAGTTCCAGGGTGTTGGAGAGGATTTTCCCCCTGCCGCCGGTATTCGGTATACCCACCACCGGCTGGCCTGATGCCGAGGACTCGGCGTACATATTACCGCCCAGTTTCGTAAGGCCCGAAGGCGACGTGAACTTGGCCACGGCGATCTGCCCGACCTGACGGGTCTGGCCGTTGGTAAAGATCGCGGTGATCGAGCCGTCGGTGTCGATCGATACGGAGTTAATCGCACCCGAGGAGAATCCGTCCTGGTTCTGAAAGATCGTCGAAGACGCCGAGCCGTACTGGGTCGTCGTGGCGAAATCGAAGGCGATTGTCTGGTTCTGGGCCGCACCGCCGGCGAAGTTGAAGGAAATCGTACCGGGGGTGTCGGAGACGTACGCACCGGCGTTGTCGAAGTCGATGGTACCCTGGGCCTGAATTTCATCCACGCCGCTGGTGGATTCCGAGGCCGGCACCACCGCGAACCATTCCCACTGATTCCCCGCCGGGGCGACCGTATTGAGCCGGTAGTAGATGGATATCTGGTGGGCGTTCCCGAGGGAGTCGTATACGGTCATGGACGTGGAGAAATTCGACGTCCCGGTAGGGTCCAGGACATCAAAGGCCGCCGGGGGCGTTTCCCGGGCGTCCAGGTTCGCCGTAATCTGTACGTTCGAGGTGGGATTGGGCGCCGAGTTCAGGGACGCGATGTTGATGTCGCTGATGGCACCCGTTGAGACCCCGGCCGAGTTAAAGAGATAGCCCTGGAGGAACTGCCCCCCGGGGTTCACGAGATAACCGTCCTTGTCCAGATGGAACTGGCCCGCCCGGGTATAAAGACTCGAACCGTCGGTATCCCGCATGAGAAAGAACCCCTCGCCCTCGATCGCCATATCGAAGGCGCTCGTCGTGTTTTCCATCGAACCCTGAACGAAGGTGGACGTGACCGAAGTGAGGTTCGATCCGCGACCGATCTGGCCGGCGGTACTGCCCGACGCGAGACTCGAACTCAGGATATCACCGAACGTGGCGCGGCTCGCCTTGAACCCGACCGTATTCATGTTGGCGATGTTGTCACCGATCACCGACAGGGCCACGCCGTTTGCATTGATCCCGCTGACACCGGTAAACAGAGAAGTGAGAATAGCCATTGATAGCCTCCCTTTCTATGGCGGACTAACCGCCGATTTCCACACGTATAACGTTCGCCACGGCGACGGAACGGCCGCCCACATCGAGGACCGTCTGTCCTCCTTCGAAACGCAGTCCCGTCACGGTTCCCGTAATCCGGGTCTCACCGTGCACCGTGGAACCGAAATCGTCGACACCGTTGATCTCGAACGTAAAATCCCCGGGAGGAAGCATTGCTCCCGAGGCATCCGTGCCGTCCCAGTGGTACGCGCCTTCACCGGCCGTGAGGGAGCCCAGTTCAACGGTCCGGACCACTGTTCCGGCGTCGGATTTAATGGTTATCACGGCCCCGTTTACGTTCTGGGCGAAGCTATAGGAAAGGTCCGCCCCTCCGGTGCCCAGAGAGAAGTCACTGCCCCGGGCCACGACGTCCCGCCCGATCATACCGACCGCGAGGAGATTGCTCTGGGTGTTCTGGGCGTTGACGAGGGCTTCGAGGCTCGCGCTGGAATTACTGAGCTGTTCGAGGGAACTGAATTGGGCGAGTTGGGCCGTGAACTCCGTGCTGTCCAGGGGATTCAGCGGATCCTGGACCTCGAGCTGGGTAACGAACAGCTTGAGAAACTCGTCTTTGCCGAGGCTTGCCGGGTCGATACCGCCGACACCGCCGCTCAGCCCCTGGGAATCCTGCACACCCGCCAACGCGCTTGAGATCATGATATTTTCTCCTCCCCTTATACGAATTCGTCGAACCGCCGTCGGTGGCCCTGTTGCCGTTTCCCGTACGGGGACTCACCGTGGGAATCGTAACCGCTTCGGCCGCCCGTGTTCTGCCCGCCCGGACGGTCGTGGGTAAATCCGTCACCCGCGTTCGACGGCGCCGGGCGTCCTTCGACGGATACCCTGCCGACCTCGAGACCGCCTGCAGCGAGGGTTGCCCGGAGGTCGGCTATGCGAAGTTCCACGGCCCGGGCCGTCGAGCCCTTCGCGGCCGTGATATGGGCGTTCAGGACACCGTCCCGCACCTGGATATCGATACGGAGATTACCGAGTTCCCTGGGCTCGAGGCGCAGTTCAATGCCGTTCTGTCCTTTCCGAACCGCCGACACGATCTCTTCCGGAACGCGATCGACCGGCACGGTCGGCGCGGTATCCCGAACCGCGTGGGGACCATGGGCGGCGTTCGGCTGCGTCACGCCCCCGGCGGGCATTATCGGATTACTGCTGTTTCCCGCCGCCTCCGGGCCGCCGGGAATAGTTCCGCCCTCGTCAACGGGGGGAGGGCTCAAACCCGCGCCCGCCGCACTTTGATCACGGCTCTGTTCCGGTCCGGAGAAACCCGCGACCGGGGACAGTTGTTCACCGGCCTCCGGACCGTCGGGCTGCGTAGACGACGACCCCGCGACCGGCAGGTCCGCCGGGGCCGCAGCCGACCGCAGGTCCGGTCCCGACGTCGGCGTATCCGCGGGCCGGCGGTCTACCTTTCCCGCCTTGAGATCAGGTGAAGGGGACGTTATCCGGATTTCTCCCTGCTCCTCCGGTGCTGCCTCCCCGGTGTTTTCCACCCGTTTGCCGGACAGAACTCCCGCAACCGCCGTTTTGCTCACTTGAACATTTTCCTGCCCGGCAGGAACCGCTGCGACACCGGGGGTTTCCGGCCCCCCCGGCGGACCGGAGCGCGAACCGGCAGGCGTTGTGGCATTCGAGCCATCGACCGGACCGGAATCGTCGACCGGACCGGAACCGCCGACCGGGGGTTTCCCCGGTAAGGCCTCCGTCCCGCTGTGAAGGGCCGTACCCGTGGGCCCGGGGGCCTTACTCCCCGCCGCCGAGGCCCCTGTATCGCCCTGTTCCGGCTTCGACCCGCCGAGACCTCCATTCGCCGGAACGTCGGCCGGTATTTCGATCATTCCGTCCGGGACACCGCTGGGACTCGTTCCGGAAGACGCGCCGCCGGCTAACGCCGGCGCGCCCGTCTCCCCGTTCCGGACGGCCGATCCCTCGAGTAAAGCTCCTGTTCCGGCGGCCGTGGAAACGACTGTCGGAGCACTGCCCGCTACCCGGGAAATATCGGCCGGCCGATCGACCGGAGACGGAACGGATCCCGCGAAAACGGCATTCCCGTTGGTTCCCACCCCGCCGGAATTCTCGTCGTTCCTGCCGTCTTCCCTCTCAACGGCGGAGTCGGGCCCGTCGGCCCGTTTCGACGACCCGGAGGTCGGCTGAGACCCCGTGGTACCGCCCGCCTTATCATCGCTCCCCTGGAGCCCGCCCTCTTCCACCGCGAGTATTGAACGGAAACTACCTTCCTCTGAGTGGTCCTCCCGAAACCCGCTTGTCCCGGCCGGACCCGGCGATACTGGCTGACTGTTGACCGGCACTACTCCCATATCAATCATGGCCCGGGAAATAGCAAGGGGCAGGCCACGGCGGGCGCCCGGCATGAACAGTGGCGGTTATTACGGGAAAAAACTTTTTTTACGAGCAGTTAGCGTCCTGGTTCCGGACCGCGCCTGAAGTACGCCACCGGGAGTCGGGGGGAACGAATCTTCCGGGGCGGAAAAAATTTCCGGGTTCGACCCAAAGCTTATGGAACGATCGCGTTCAGCCTGTTGTACTGATCGCCCGGCTTCTTACCCTTCTCCGCAAGATCGTCGGTGGCCGACAGGTGGGGTGTGATATGATCCAAAAAAGGAAGGCATGTATGTCGTCACGGGCCCTTCAAGTCAATCTGGCCACAACCCGCGTGGACGTGACCATCGACCCCCGCTACGATCCGCTCCGCGAGGTCCTGGGAAGACTGCGGGGACTTCAGGAAGAGCTTTCCGCCTTTCTCACCGAACTCTGTCACCCTTATAAAAACTGGCGCTTTATTCTCAAAGAGGCGCGCTCGTTCTCTCTGGGCCATTTTTTCGAACTTCTGAACCATGAAAAAGGCCCGGCGGCGGGCAGACTCTACCTGGAGATCTTCCTCGAGGCCCTCACCGGAAACGACGACCCCCGAATCAGGGCCGAGGCCTTCAAGAACCTCTACCTCTTTCTCGAAAAGATCCTCACGGCCGACGATATGAAGTCCCCGCGGCTCCCCGGGGTGGTCGAATACGGGTTTGCCCGACTGCGTACCCTCCCCGCCGACCTCATGCCCGTACTGGCCGCCGGTTATTATCAATTAGATACGTTGGCGCACCGGTATCTCGAGGCGGCTCCGGATACGGCCGATCCGGGGGACCTCACTGCCCTGCTGTCGTCGTATTTCGGATATACCCTCGATTATTGGCTTTCCCAGGCCGATCCCCGCAGGTGGTTCGAAGAGGAGGTGGATACGGAAATCTCCCCGGAGATCGCCCGGGTCTTCGATCCCGTCTCCCACGAGCGTCTGGCAGAGGCACGGAAACGTCTCGACGAAATCATTCGCGATACAGACCCTGGTCATGATACGGTCCGGGCCTTGCTCGCGCTTCCGGGTTACGGCGAAATCGTACGGGCCTACGGGGAGATTCCGGGAAAACTCGGCAGTGCCATCCTCAGCGAACGTCTCCGTTACCGGTTTCAGTTGGTCGCCCTTTTTCATACCATGAACACCCCGGGGCTCAGCCTGATCCACGACGACTCTCTCAAGCAGATAAACCGTCTCGTATCCTGGCTCGTGGAGCACGAGGACGACCGAAATCTCAGGGAACTCATCCGAAACACCCTGGGTATCCTCGAGCAGAGCATGGCCGAGTACCCCGGCACGGTCCTGGCCGTTGCCCTCACCGTGGCCAAAGGGGTCTACAAGACCGACGACAGCGACATCGTGCGGTTTTTCAACACGGCCCTGACGCGCCTCGGGTTTCAGAAGCCGGGGTACAAGGGATTCGACGACGAGTGGCAGATCATCAGCAATGCGGCCCATATTCAGAATATCCGCGTCTGGATGACCATCGCGGGACTCAAACCCAAGTGGTCGAAGAAACTCCTCTCGGCCCTGGTGATACATCTTTCGCTCTACGCGGTGTTGATCAAGGACACGGACCTCTTCCCCCGCACCATTACCGAGTTTCTCAACAGCGATATCGCGCCCGTGTACAACCTGACGAAACAGCTCATGCGGCTCTTTCCCGCCTACTTCAACGAACTGGGCGCGGAAGGGCAGCTCCGGGACATCTCGACCCGTATCGACGAGACCCTGAAACGCAGGGACGTGCTCGTTCATTTCCTCAGAAAACAGATACATGTGGAAAGATTCAAGAACGGAAGAGCGGCGTGTG